>CAISYQ010000358.1 GCA_903889735.1 uncultured Methylibium sp. | reverse complement strand
CGATCACGGCCACGCGCCGGGGCAGGCCGGCGAGCAGCGCGGCCCAGCGCTCGGCCAGCCGCGGGTGGCGGGTGGCGCAGGCCGGCTCGGCGGCGCAGTCACGGAACAGCGCGTCGAGCGCCGCCTGCGTGTCGGTGGCCAGGCTGGCCGGCAGCACCATGTCGGGCGGCGCCACACCGTCAATCACCACCCGGCGCACGCGCCCCGGGAACTGCCGCAGGTACTCGAGCGCCGCGCGGGTGCCGTAGGAACCGCCGACCAGGTTGACCTGCGGGGCGCCCAGCGCAGCGCGCACCGCGTCGGCATCGGCCATCGCCACGGCGGTGGTGTAGTGGCGCAGGTCGCCATGGGGCAGCGCCTGCAGGCGGCCGCGGCAGTCGGCCAGGCGCCGGATGCCCCCCTCCATGTCCAGGCGGGCCGCCAGCGGCAGCGCGTCTTCCGGGCCACAGTCCAGCGGGGCCGAGCGGCCGGTGCCCCGCTGGTCGATGAAGACGAGGTCGCGGCGGTTGTTGAGCCGCGCCAGCAGCGGCTGCACGCCGCCGGCCAGGTCCATGGCGCCCTGCCCCGGACCACCCGCGAAGAAGAACACCGGGTCGGGCCGCTTGTGGCGGGCAGTGGCCGGGACGACCAGGTAGTGCAGCTCGATCGTGACGCCGCTTGGCTGGGCGGGGTCGAGCGGGCGCGTCAGCTGGCCGCAGCGCACCTCATGCTTCAGGCCGGCCACGCGGCAGGGCGTTGGCGCGGCATCGGCGGCCTGCGCTGGGGCCACTGCTGCCACCAGCAGCGTCGACCAGACCACCAGCGCCCACCGCCACCGCCTGGCGGCGGTGGGCGGTGGCATCAACGAGCGGCCCTGCCCGGCGCTGCGGGGCCGCCTCCCCGCGCAAGGAAGTGCGCCCCCTCCAAACGGTGGTGCATGAACGCGGGTGACCGCGGGGGCAGCGACTGGCGGGAACCTCATGCGGCCGGATTCTGCCGGCTGCCGGGCTGGCTTGCGCTGCGATGCGACGGACGGCGTGCGCAGGCCCTGAAATGCCGAGTCGCGGCGACACACCGCGCCGAACCCAGCCGGCACACCCGCGGGCACTCAACGCAGGAAGGCGTCACTGCCCGTCTTGAGGATCAGCAGGGCCACCACCGCGATGAAGGCGCCGCGCACGAAACCGGCACCGTGGCGCAAGGCCAGGCGGGTGCCGAGCAGGCTGCCGGCCACGTTGGCCACCGCCATCACCAGCGCCACCTGCCACCACACATGACCAGCCCAGGCGAAGAGCCCGAGCGCCGACAGGTTGGTGGCGGTGTTGAGCAGCTTGGCGCAGGCGCTCGCATGCAAGAAGTCATAGCCCAGCCAGCGCACCAGCAGAAAGACGAAGAAGCTGCCGGTGCCGGGGCCGAAGAAGCCGTCGTAGAAACCGATGCCCGCGCCGATGAGTGCGGCCCGCAGCGCCTCGGCCCGCCCGTGAAAGCGCGGGGCATGCTCGCGGCCGAGGTCCTTGCGGGCCAGTGTGTAGACCAGCAGCCCCAACAGCACCAGCGGCAGGGCCCGGCGCAGGAGGTCGGAGGGCAGCTGCGTGACCGTCCAGGCACCGACGCCGGCGCCCGCCAGCGCCGCCACCGCGGCCGGACCCAGCGCCTGCCAGGGCAGCTGCACGCGCCGCGCGTACTGCAGACCCGCCCAGGCCGTGCCCCACACCGCCGCGCCCTTGTTGGTGCCGAAGAGCGTGGCCGGCGCGGCCGCCGGGAAGGCGCCGAACAAGGCCGGCACCAGGATCAGCCCGCCGCCGCCGACGATGGCATCGACGAAACCAGCCAGCAGCGAGGCGCAGGTGACGGTCAGGAGTTCGAGCATGGGGCGGAGCGGAAACCGGTGGTGAGCCCGAGGAAAACCCAAGACCGCTGAAAGCAGCCCCAGCAAGCCGGAAAGCAAAAGAGCGCCGGGGGTACCGGCGCTCTTCCTGGGCTGGACCCGACCGGTGGGTCGGCGCAGCCGGGTCTCTTTTGATGTTGTGGGGCGGGCCCTTGAGGCCTGCCATCGTCCGTGAGTGTCTCCTCGATCCCCGGCTGGGGGGCGAACCCCTCAGCGAGTGATGCCAATGTAGGCAGCGGCACCTGCCCTTGCATCAGGGTTTGCCTGCGGCTTGTTGGTACTTTTACAACAGTTTCAGCCTGAAACGGGGGCCTGGCCAGCTCGATCAGGGTTTCTGGGGAGCCCCGGTGCGCCGACCCTCGATCACCCACTGGGCCGCCCGCTCCGCGATCATCAGCACCGGGCTGTTGGTGTTCCCGCTGGTGATGGTGGGCATCACGCTGGCATCAACCACGCGCAGGCCGGCGATCACGCCGCCCGGGCCGCGCACCCGCAAGCGGGCGTCGACCACCGACTGCGGGTCGTCGTCCCGCCCCATGCGGCAGGTGCCGACCGGGTGGAAGATGGTGGTGCCGATGTCGCCGGCCAGCCGGGCCAACTCCTCGTCGCTCTCGAACTGGGGGCCGGGCCGGACCTCCTGGGGGCGGTACTTCGCCAGCGCCGGCTGGCCGGCGATGCGGCGGGTCAGGCGCAGGCTGTCGGCGGCGATCTGCCGGTCCTCGGGCGTGGACAGGTAGTTGGGTGCGATGGCGGGGGCCACATCGAACCGCGGGCTCGTGATCTGCACCGTGCCACGGCTGGTGGGGTTGAGGTTGCAGACACTGGCGGTGAAGGCATCGAAGCGGTGCAGCGGCTCGCCGAAGGCGTCCAGGCTCAGCGGCTGCACGTGGTATTCGAGGTTGGGCCAGGCAAGCTCGGGCGAGGATTTCGTGAAGGCGCCGAGCTGTGAAGGCGCCATGCTCATGGGTCCGCTGCGTGTGAGCGCGTACTCCAGGCCGATGCGCAGCCTGCCCCACCAGGACGCCGACAGCGTGTTGAGGGTGGGCACGCCCTGCACCGCGTAGACCGCGCGGATCTGCAGGTGGTCCTGCAGGTTGGCGCCCACGCCGGGCAGCGCGTGCTGAACCTCGAGGCCCTGGTGCTGGAGCAGCCCGGGCGGGCCGACGCCCGAGAGCTGCAACAGCTGGGGCGAGCCGATCGCCCCGGCCGCGAGCAGCACCTCGCCGCGCACCATCACGGTCTCTCGCCCCTGCGGCGTCTGCACCTCGCAGCCGCTGCAGCGCAGGCGGCCGTCGTCGCCGCGCTCGAACAGCAGCCGCACCGCCTGCGCGCCGGTCCACATCTCGAAGTTGCGGCGGCCGTAGCAGGTGGGCCGCAGGAAGGCCTTGGCGGTGTTCCAGCGCCAGCCGCGACGCTGGTTGACCTCGAAGTAGCCCACGCCCTCGTTGTTGCCCCGGTTGAAATCGGCCGTGGCGGGGATGCCGGCCTGCTGCGCGGCCTCGGCAAAGGCCTCGAGCACATCCCAGTGCAGACGCTGGCGCTCCACGCGCCACTCACCGCCCACGCCATGGAAGGCGGCGAAGTCGGGGTCGGCATGGCGGCCACCGCCATCGCCTTGGTGGTGGTCCTCATGGCGGCGGAACCAGGGCAGGCAGGCATCCCAGCGCCAGGCGTCGTCGCCGGTGTGGGCCGCCCAGGCGTCGTAATCGCGCGACTGGCCGCGCATGTAGATCATGCCGTTGATGCTGGAGCAGCCACCCAGCACCTTGCCGCGCGGGTAGCGCAGCGAGCGGCCGCCCAGGCCGGCGGCCGGCTCGGTCTGGTACATCCAGTCGGTGCGGGGGTTGCCGATGCAGTGCAGGTAGCCGACCGGGATGTGGATCCAGTGGTAATCGTCCGCGCCGCCAGCCTCCAGCAGCAGGGTGTGGCGGCTGGGATCGGCGCTCAGCCGGTTGGCCAGCAGGCAGCCGGCGGTGCCCGCGCCGATGACGATGTCATCGACCCATTGGATCTCGCTCACCGGTGCAGCCCTCCTGCCAGCCGTGGATGGAGGCGCCGATCGCGCCCTGCCCGAGGCCGGCTCACCGCGCCAGGCCGGTGGCCAGCACCGGGAAGAGCTTGATCAGCCCGTCGGCCATGATCTCGACCGCCATGGCGGCGAGGATCAAGCCCATCAGGCGCGTCATCACGTTGATGCCGGTGCGCCCCAGCACGCGGGCGATGCGCTCGGAGGCGGCAAAACACAGGTAAACCGCCAAGCCCACCACCACGCCGTAGAGCACCAGGGTGCCCAACTGCCACCAATGGGGGCTGCGTTCGGCATAGATCACCATGGTCGAGATGGTCGCCGGGCCGGTCAGCAGGGGAATGGTCAGGGGCACCACCGCGATGTTGTCGCCAGCGCCGGCGCGGCTCTCACCCTCGCTCACGTCATCCGAGCTGCTGCCGGCCTGCCGGGCATTGAGCATCTGCAGCGCGCCGATCAGCAGCAGCGTGCCGCCACCGACCTGGAAGGAGGCGATGCTGATGCCGAAGAACTCGATGATCTGCAGCCCCGCCAGCGCGCTCACCGCGATCACCACGAAGGCGGTGAAGGCGCTCACGCGCAGGGTGCGGCGGCGCTCCTCGCGGCTGAAGCCGTGGGTGAAGCTGATGAAGAAGGGCACCGCGCCGATCGGGTTGACGATCGCTAGCAGCGCGATCAGCGGCTTCAGGTCCATGGGCGCATTGTGGCGCCGACACCCGTGGCGGGCCCGACGGGGGTCTCGCGTGGGGACCCGCCCCGCGGCCTGCCTCCCGTCTGAACCCGCCGCCCTTGAGCGCCCGGCTCCCGAAGCCCCCTCACGCCTGCGCCGCCAGCCCCCGCAGGTAGCGCAGCCCGGCCGCGGCCCGCGGGCCGTACCAACTGAGCAGTTCGCCATCGACCCGTTGCACTTGCGCCCGCGGGCACAGCGCCTGCGCCTCGGCCCGGTGCTGGGCCTCGAAACAGTAAGGCTCGCTGCTGAGCAGCACCCGGTCCACCTCCGCCAGCCAGGGCTCGTTACCCGCCACCACCGGGTAGCGCGCCGCGCCGCTGGGCCCACCCTCCACCGCCGGCAGCGTGTGCCAGCCCACCTCGACCAGCATGCGGGCGATGTAGGTGTCGCGGGCCACCGTCATCCAGGGATCGCGCCAGATGAGGTAGAGCACGTGTTGGGCTGGGCCGGGCGCTGAGCCCGGCGCCGGCGCGCAGTCGGCCAGCGCCTGGGCCAGATCGGCCTCCAGCGCCAGGGCGCGCTCGTGCACGCCCGGTTCGCCGCCAAAGGCCTCCCGCATCTGCGCCATCAGCGCCGGGCTGTCACGCGGCCCGCAGGGGTGGGTCACGATGATCTGCGGCACGAATTCGCGCAGCGCCTCGACCGTCTCGCGCCGGTTCTCGTCGATATTGACCAGGACATGGGTCGGTGCGAGCCGCCGCAGCTTGGCCAGGTTCACGTCCTTGGTGCCGCCGACCTTGGGAACCCCCGCCACGGCCTCGGCCGGATGGACGCAATAACCCGTGCGAGCCACCAGACGGTGGCCCAGCCCCAGGGCGCAGACCAGCTCGGTCAGGCTCGGCACCAGGCTGGCAATGCGCGGTGCGAAGCCGTCCAAGGGGCCCATTTCAGGCGCACTCCGGCGTGAATACAACACCGGGCAGCCCCTGTCTAGCCAAATTTGATGATTCACACATAATGAGTTTGCTGTGTTTGGATGCGGCGCCTTCTCTGGATCGGTTCCGGCGGGTTGAGGCTCCACATGGTATTCGGGGTACCTCGGTACCGTTTTCAGAGGAAGAAAGGCGCTCCATGGGCAACAAGTTGTACGTAGGCAATCTGGCCTACGGTGTGCGTGACGATGAACTCCAACAGGCTTTCGCCGAGTTTGGGACCGTCACGTCCGCCAAGGTGATGATGGACCGTGACACCGGCCGCTCGAAGGGCTTCGGCTTCGTCGAGATGGGTTCGGATGCCGAGGCGCAAGCCGCGATCGAGGGCATGAACGGTCAGTCGATGTCCGGTCGGGCCATCGTCGTCAATGAAGCCCGTCCGCGCGAAGAGCGTCCGGGCGGCTTCCGCGGCCCCTACGGTGGCGGCGGTGGCGCGGGTGGTGGCGGCGCAGGCGGTGGTGGCTACGGCGGTGGCGGCGGTGGCCGCAGCGGCGGTGGCGGCTATGGCGGTGGCGCAGGCGGCGGCGGTGGTGGCGGCTACGGCGGCGGCGGCGGTGGTCGCAGCGGCGGTGGTGGTGGTGGCTACGGCGGCGGCGGCGGCGGCGGTGGT
>CAISYQ010000357.1 GCA_903889735.1 uncultured Methylibium sp. | reverse complement strand
TCGACCATCGAGCTGCTGACCGGCGCCGCCCCCGGCTTCGACGAGGCGGCCTTCGTCGGGGCCCGGCAGACGCCGGTGTGTTTCGGTTCCGGCGTCAACAATTTCGGCGTGCAGGAGGTGCTGGACGCGCTGGTGGACCTGGCCCCGCCGCCGGCCGCGCGCCATGTCACGCGGGCCGATGGCAGCGACGTGGAGATTCCGCCCGCCTTTGGCGGCTTCTCGGGCGTGGTCTTCAAGGTGCAGGCCAACATGGACCCGGCGCATCGCGACCGCATCGCTTTCGTGCGCGTCAATTCCGGCCGCTATGGCTCGGGCATGAAGCTGCGCGTGCAGCGCACCGCCAAGGAGCTGCGGCCCACCTCGGTGGTCACCTTCCTGTCGCAGCGCCGCGAGGCCGTGGAGGAGGCCTATGCCGGCGACATCATCGGCTTCACCACCCACGGCGGCGTGCAGCTCGGCGACACCATCACCGACAGCGAGGCGCCAGCCAGCTTCGGCACCTACACCGGCCTGCCCTTTTTCGCGCCGGAGCTGTTCCAGACGGTCGAGCTGGCCAACCCGATGAAGAGCAAGCAGCTCCAGCAGGGCCTGATGCAGCTCGGCGAGGAGGGCGCGATCCAGGTCTTCCGCCCGACGGTTGGCGGCGCGATGCTGCTCGGCGCCGTCGGCCAGCTGCAGTTCGAGGTGGTCCAGCACCGCCTCAAGGCCGAGTACGGCGTGGACGCCCGCCTGGGCGCCAGCCGCTTCCACGGCGCCCGCTGGGTCACCTGCGAGGACGAGGTCGCGATGCGCAAGTTCACCGACGAAGCCGCCAGCAAGCTCGCCCTCGACGCCGCCGACACCCTGGCCTACCTCATGACCTCACCCTACGACCTGCGGCTGACCCAGGACCGCCACCCCAAGGTGGTGTTCCACCCGCTGCGCGAGCATGCCGGGCTGGCGCTGCAGCGGGCGGGGTGAGGCGCGCAAGGCGCGGTTCCCCGACGGGCCCGCTGCGATGCCGCCTTGTGGCTTCGGCCGGGGCTGTCGCCCCTTCACTTCGCTGAGCGAAGTGAGTCTGCGCCGCAAGGCCCCAGGGGCGCTGCGCGACCGCCGGGCTTACAGCCCGGCCGCTGCACGCAGCGCCTGGGCCTTGTCGGTGCGTTCCCACGCGAACTCGGGCTCTTCGCGGCCGAAGTGGCCGTAGGCGGCGGTCTTCTCGTAGATGGGGCGCAGCAGGTCGAGCATCTGGATGATGCCCTTGGGGCGCAGGTCGAAGTGCTCGTTCTCCCGCGCGGCGATCTTCTCGTCGGGGATGACGCCGGTGCCGGCCGTGTTCACGGTCACGTTCATCGGCCGGGCCACGCCGATCGCGTAGGCCACCTGGATCTGGCACTGCGTGGCCAGACCAGCCGAAACAATGTTCTTGGCCACGTAGCGGGCGGCGTAGGCGGCCGAGCGGTCGACCTTGCTCGGGTCCTTGCCGCTGAAGGCGCCGCCACCATGCGGGCAGGCGCCGCCGTAGGTGTCGACGATGATCTTGCGGCCGGTCAGGCCGCAGTCGCCCTGGGGGCCGCCAATGACGAAGCGGCCGGTCGGGTTGA
>CAISYQ010000356.1 GCA_903889735.1 uncultured Methylibium sp. | reverse complement strand
GGTGCCATGTTGGCGATGGTTGCGCGGTCAGGCAAGGCCAGCGTGCGTGTGCCTTCGCCAAAAAATTCGACAAACTTGCCCACCACCTTGTGCTGGCGCAGGGTCTCGGTCACGGTCAGCACCAGGTCGGTGGCGGTGACGCCCTCGCGCAGGGCGCCGGTGAGCTCGAAGCCCACCACGTCAGGCGTGAGGAAGTAAACCGGCTGACCGAGCATGCCGGCCTCGGCCTCGATGCCGCCGACGCCCCAGCCCACCACGCCGATGCCATTGATCATCGTCGTGTGGCTGTCGGTGCCGACCAGGGTGTCGGGGTAGTAGACCTTGCCCGTGGTCTTGTGGACGCCGCGCGCCAGGTACTCGAGGTTGACCTGGTGGACGATGCCGAAGCCCGGGGGCACGACGCCGAAGGTGTCGAAGGCGTCCATGCCCCACTTCATGAACTGGTAGCGCTCCTGGTTGCGGCTGAACTCCAGCTTCATGTTCAGGTCCAGCGCCTTCTTGGAGCCGAAGTGGTCGATCATCACCGAGTGATCGACCACCAGATCGACCGGCACCAGCGGCTCGATGGCCTTGGGGTCCTTGCCCATCCGGGCGGCCACGTTGCGCATCGCGGCCAGGTCGGCCAGCAACGGCACGCCGGTGAAGTCCTGCAGCACCACCCGCGCGACGACGAAGGGGATCTCGTCGCTGCGTTCGGCCTGGGGCTTCCAGTTGGCAAGCTGCTCCACGTGTTCCTTGGTGACTTTCTTGCCATCGCAGTTGCGCAGCACGCTCTCGAGCACGATGCGCACCGAGACGGGCAGCCGGTTCACGTTGGGGAAACGTCGCGCCAGTGCCGGCAGCGAATAGAAGCTGCCCTCCTTGCCCGAAGCGGTCTGGAAGGTCTTCAGCGTTGTGGGGAATGCGTGGCGGGGAGCTTTGGCAGTGGCCATAAAACCTCGAGGTGATGGAAGGGTGGGAATTCGGGAGGGAGATGCAGGCGAAGAGGCCACGGGCGGACCCTCAGCCCGTGCCGCAGATTCCGGCTGAGTGCGGGCTCATCGATTCAGCAGGCTCGACTGTCCGGCCGCCGCCGCCGCATCGACGGCGATGCGCTGCTCGGCGTGCTGACAGCTGTCGACCATGCGTCGGCCGGCGGCCTGGTCCATCATCATGGACTTGGCCGGGATCTGGAGCCAGACCACCTGCAGCTGCCGATCGACCAGCCGCACCGCGCCAGTGCTGGTTTCCTCCGGCGTCATCAGGTAGCTGCCTCGGTTGAACCGCACGCGGAAATGCCCGGGCTTGTCGTCCAGCCGTTCCACATCGACGGTCTGGCTGAGTTCGCAGCGGGCGGTGCCGGTGAGCACGCGGTCCGAGATCTCCAGCTGGCTGGCATTGATGGTCTCGGTGACCTCGGTGGCCAGCGCGAGCCCCTTGGCCTGCGACTGCAGCGCCTGGCGCGAGGCGCTCACCGCCGCCGCGCCGGTCTTCGGCGCGACCGTGGCGGCAGGCGCCTTGGTTTTCGCCGCGGCGCTGGGGGGCGCCACCCTGCCCGGCGCCTTGGCTTGGGTCGGGGCCGTGGCCGTGGTGGAGGCGGCCTTGGCCGGTGCCGTCTGCGCTCCGGCAGCCACCGGACCGGCAATCATCAGGCAGAAAGACCAACGGAACAGGTCGGCGTTGCTCATCGGTCGGTGGTCCCTGTGGGTGGAGAGTGGAGCCCGATTCTGCAACCGTCGACACCCGGTGCGGGTAGCCAGCATCGACGGCGCGGTCCGCAGTGGTTGCGGATCAGAGCAAATGCCGCACGCCGTCCTGCTCCTCGAGCAGTTCCTTCAGGGTCTTGTCGATGCAGGTCTGCG
>CAISYQ010000355.1 GCA_903889735.1 uncultured Methylibium sp. | reverse complement strand
GGGCTTGAGGTGGCCAAGTGCCTCGCCCTGGGCGCCGATGCCTGCGCGATGGCCTGGCCGTTCCTGCGCGCCGCCCACCGCGGGGTGGATGCGGTGGTCACGGAAATTGAAGGCGTCATTGAGACTTTGCGCATCGCGATGTTTCTGGCCGGGGCGCCGGACCTGCACCAGCTGGCCCACACCCCGATGCAGCAAGAGGATTAGCCGATGGGCGCTGGGCGCGGCAACGCCAAGCTGATTTTGGTCGGCGAGCACTGGGTGCTGGACGGCGCGCGGGCTTTGGCGATCGGCCTGCCCAGTCTGGCCGTCGACGTTGAGCTCACCCTGGATCCAACTGTCGCCGGCGTGCAGGTCGATTCCCCAGCGCCGGAGCAGGCTTTGCTGGGGGCGGCGGCGATGGCCACCCTGGCGCTGGCGCAAGTCGGCGTCGCTACGGGTGCGCAGGTGCGCGTCGACTCGCAAGTGCCGCTGCGGCGCGGGCTGGGCTCGTCTGCGGCGCTGGCGGTGGCGCTGGTGCGGGCGGCGGACGCGGCGGTGGGTCGGCCCGCGGCAGGGGTGGAAGAAGTCGGCTTGCGCGCAAAGGATTTGGAGGACCTGATCCACGGGCGCTCCTCAGGCTTGGATCCCGCAGCGGCGGCCACGGGCTCAAACCGCACTGCAGACGGGCCGGGCAGCGGCGGCGTGCTCTTTTGCAGCGGCCGGGTCGAGCGGCGCCTGGGCCCCGTACACGCGAACCTAAGGAAATTCTGCTGGCTTTTGATGGACTTGGGCCAGGGTCAGCCGACCCGCGAGGCCATTGCCATCGCCAGCGCCCGCCGCGCCGCCATGGATCCCGCCCGGCGCCAGGCCCTGGCAGATGCCACCAGCGCCGCGGCGGACCAAGCGGCCGATGGCTTGGAGACTGGGGATTTTGCCAAGCTCGCCTCCGCCCTGCGCTCCGCCGCGGTTGCCCTGGAACCCCTGGGCGTGGTCAATGCGTCGATGGAGCGCTGCATCGCCCAAGCGCTGGCCCACGGTGCGCTCGCGGCCAAGCAGACCGGCGCGGGGCTCGGCGGCGTGATTCTGGCCCTTTGCCCAGACCAGGCGGTGGCCGCACAGGTCGCAGCGGCCTGCACCGACACCAGCGACCATTGGACCGTGCCCCTTTCCTTAGCCCCGATGAACCATGAGGAAAATCATGTCGCCCTCTGAACCCAGCCTGCGCCGCGCTGCGGCCTTTGCCCCTTCCAACATCGCCCTGACCAAGTATTGGGGCAAGCGCGACGCCCGGATCAACTTGCCGCTGGCCTCGTCGATCTCCGTGGCCCTGGCCGATCTGGGCTCCTATACGGTGGTCCAGCCTCAGCCGGATTTGCCGGAAGATGTGATGGTTGTGGACGATCAGGAGCTCGACCCGGCCGGCATGGTCAAGGTGCGGCGCGTGCTCGACCAGATTCGCGAGCTGAGTGGGTCCAGCGTGTATGCGGGGTTGCGCTCGGTCAACACCGTGCCGGCGGCGCGCGGCCTGGCCTCTTCTGCCTCTGCCTTTGCCGCCCTGGCGATGGCTGCGGCGCAGGCCTACGGTTTGGCGTTGGACGGCCCTCTGCTTTCGCGGCTGGCGCGCTCTGGCTCGGGATCGGCGTCCCGATCGGTGCCGGGCGGCTTTGCAATTTGGCACGCCGGCCACCGCGCAGACGGTGCGGATTCCTTTGCGGAACAGCTCTACGCCCCCGACTACTGGCCGCTCAAAGTGCTGGTGGCGCGCATCGGCGGGCGCAAAAAGATCAGCTCGACCGAGGGGATGCGCCTGCAGGGCGGCGGCGGTTCGCCCTATCAGGCGGCGTGGATCGAGCAGTGCCAACGCGACGTGGAGAGCTGCAAAGAGGCGCTGTCGCTCAAGTCCATGCGGCGCTTGGCAGAAGTGGTGGAGGGCAACGCCCTGGCCATGCACGCCTCGATGATCGCCAATCGCCCGCCGCTGATCTACTGGCAGCCCGCGACGTTAGCCGTGATTGAGGCCGTGCAGCAGCTGCGGGCGGACGGCTGCGAATGCTGCTTTACCATCGACGCCGGCGCTTCTGTGGTGGTGCTGGTGGAACCGCAGGACGCGCGGATCGTCGCGGAAACGCTGGCGCAGATCGAAGGGGTCGAAGAAGTGCTGCAGACGCACATTGGCCCGGGCGCTCGCATTGTCGAGTCGCGCGAGGAAGACCTTTGAGCTTTCAAGACTTTGCTGTGCCGGGCAAGCTGATGCTCGCGGGCGAATATGCGGTGCTCCAGCCCGGCGGCGTGGCCCTGGCCTTTGCCACGGGTCAGCTCGTGCGCGTGGTGCCCGGTACGGTGGCGGTGCCGCGGCTGCACGCCTTTGACCGCTGGTTTGAAATCACCGCCGAGGCCAATGGCCTTGCGCAAATGGCCTGGCACGCCGCCCAAGTCGCGCTAACACAATGGCAATTGTCTTCTGACGTCGCCATTGAACTGCGCGTCGCCGGGCAGATCGGCGGGCAAAAAGTCGGCTTGGGCACCAGCGCGGCGGTCACCGTGGCGATGCTGCGCGGCCTGCTGGCGGCCCACGGTCAGCACCGCAGCCATGCGGAGATCGCCCAAGCGGCCCGCGACGCCCACGCCGGCGCTCAAGGGGGCGGCAGCGGCTATGACGTGACCGCGATCGCCCACGGCGGCGTCATCAGCTACCGGCGCAGCCCAGACCGCGCGGAATCGCTGCAGTGGCCTAAGGAATTGGCCGTGGCGGCCCTGTTCACGGGTCAGGCTGCGCCCACCGCCGATGCCCTGGCCCGCCGCGAACAACTGGCTGAATTTCTGCCTCAAATTCACGACGCCGCCGAGGGGCTGCTGGCCGCGTGGCGCTTGGGCGGGCTCGAAGCGATCCTGGAGGCCTTGGCGCGCTGTGAGGCGGTCTCAGAGGCGGCGGCGAAGGCCTCCCCCGGTCTGTTGACCCCCGCCGTGTGGAAGGCCAAAGAACACTGTGCAAAATACGGCGTTGCCTCCAGGACTTCTGGGGCCGGCGGCGGCGATTGCGTGCTCGCGGTCGGTCGGTCGGCGGCCGTCGCAGCTGCGGCCCATGCTTGGCAAGCCGGCCACGGCGCAGTCGTCGCGCTGCTGCCCGCAGATTTGGCCGCAGCGACCGTTGAAGTCGGCGGACGGGAGTAAAAGCATGAGCTTTGATCAGTATTTTCTGGGCCACGCCGCGGAGCTGGAGGCCCTGCTGGCCGGCTGGAATGCCGCGCCCCACGCCCTGGGTCGGCCTCAGCGCTACGCCTATCCGCAGGGCAGCGATCCGGGGGGCCGGCCGCTACTGGCGCAGATGGTGCAGCAGCAATTGAGCAGCGGCGGCAAGCGTTTGCGCGGGCTCCTGCCGGTAGCGCTGGTGTCTGCGGCAGGGGGCGATGTGCAGGCGGCGCTGGCGCTGGGCGCGGCCGTAGAGCTGGTGCACAACGGCACGTTAGCCCACGACGACGTTCAGGACGGCGACCGCCTCCGCCGCGGCGTGCCGACCCTGTGGACCAGCGTGGGCGAGGCCCAGGCGATCAACGCCGGCGACGCCATGCTGACTGCACCGCTGGGGCAGCTGCTGTCCGCCCAGCAAATCGCTCTGGAATTGCGCGCGCCCCTGGCCCTGCTGCTGGCGGACGCCATCGTCGAGACCATCCGCGGTCAGGTCGCCGACCTGGGCCTGCGCGATTTGCCCGCGCCGACCCTGGACGACTTGATGGCCGTGCACCTGGCCAAGACGGGGCCGCTGTTTGGCACCTGCCTGGCGGGCGCGGCGCTGCTGCTGGGGCAAAACCCTGCAGCGGTAGAGGCTTGCCATGAGGCCGCCCGCCACTTAGGCCTGGCGTTCCAGCTGCGCGACGACCTGCTGGACGTGCTGGGCACCAAAGGCCGCGGAGCCGCCGGCGCGGACCTGCAAGAGGGCAAGTGGACGGCGCCGATGCTGTTGGCCGCGCCCCAAGATCGCCTGGGGGCTGCGGAAATGGCCGCAGATCTGCGGCGGGCGGCGGATGGCCAAGCCTTGGACGCGGATCGCGTCGCCGAGTGGGTGCTTTGGGCGCACCGCCACGGCGGTGTTCAGGCGACCGAAGCGTTGTTGGATCAAGAGCTTACTGCGTTCGCTCGGGCTGCCGAGCAGGCCTTGCCGGCAGCGTGTCAGCCCGTGTTGCAGGCTCTGGTCGACCGGCTGATGCGCGCCGACGGCTGATGGCCGCTATCGTCTGAGAGTTCGCAGCGAATTCCTTGACGGACCCGGCCGTGACCGGCAGGTTGTACAGCGTGTGCTACCCCCTCTGTCTCCGGAGAGTGTCTAGATGAATCTTTCGCCCAGCCGTCGCCGCGGTGCGCTCGTATACGCCTTCTGCCTTGCCTTGACTGGAATTGCGGCGTGCTCGGACGACACCGAAGTCACCGGATCGACGCTCGCGAGCGCGGATGGCACGGCGCTGGGGGATGCCCAGGGCACAGGGGACGCCGCCGACGACCAGCAGGCCGGCCAAGACGTAGAGGCGCCCGACGCGGCAACGGTGACCGACATTGGACCTGCGCCGGACGGCGCTGAGCCCGACTCCGCCAGCGACGGCTCAGTGGACCCCGATGCCGTCGATCCGGACGCAGTAGGTGTCGATTCAACGGACCTGGACGTTGCCGGACCCGACAGCGACCAGCCGGACGCGACCCAGCCGGATACGGCCATTCCGGACGCTGGCGTGCCCGACACGACGCAGCCCGATACGACCCAACCCGACGCGACCCAGCCAGATACGACGCAGCCTGACACAGCGGCGCCAGATGTGGCCTTTGACGCTGGGCCTCCGGGGCCCGTGTGCGCCGGGGCCGCCGATTGCCCCGCGATCAACAACCCGTGTGTCCAAGCGATTTGCACCGCCGGCAAGTGCAGCACCGCGCCCAAGGCAGACGGCACGGTCTGCGCCGCCTCCAGCGACCCCTGCAAGTCCGACGGCGTGTGCACCGTGGGGAGCTGCGGCGCGCAGATCGCCAAAAGCTGTGACGACGGCAATGCTTGCACCACCGACAGCTGCCTGCCCGGCAAGGGCTGCGCATGGTCGCCCACCACGGCCGCCTGCGACGACGGCAACCCCTGCACCGCCGGCGAGGTCTGCGGCGTGGTCGCGGGCAAAGGCGTGGTCTGCCAGGGCGGCAAGCCGGTGGACGGCGCGGCGGCATGCGACGACAAAAACGCTTGCACCACCGACAGCTGTGACGTAGCCAAGGGCTGCATCCACACCGGCAAAGTCGGCACGCCCTGCGACGACGGCAGCGCCTGCACCAGCGGCGAAACCTGCCAAGCCAGCGGCGCGTGCCAACCGGCCGGCGGCCCCGAGTGCGACGACGGCAACCCCTGCACCAAGGACAGCTGCGATACGGCCACCAAGCTCTGCAACTTTGTTCCACAAAATGGCATCCCCTGCGACGACGGCCAGCTGTGCACCAGCGGCGACGCCTGTGGCAACGGCAAGTGCGCGGGCAAGGCCATCGCCTGCAACGACAACAACCCCTGCACCGGCGATGTCTGCGACCCGGCGACCGGCAAGTGCGCCGTCCTGGCCAACACCAACGGCCTGCTGTGCGACGACGGCAGCGCCTGCACCGCCAAGGACGCCTGCCTGGCCGGCAAGTGCACGGGCAGCCCGGTCAATTGCTCGGACGGCAATGACTGCACCGACGACCTCTGCGACACCAAGACCGGCGCGTGCACCTTCCTGGCCAACACCGCCCCCTGCACCGGCGCGGTGGCATGCTTGACGGGCGGCCAGTGCAAGGACGGCAAGTGCCAGGCCGGCACCAAGCCCAACTGCGACGACGGCAGCCCCTGCACCAGCGACGCGTGCGACAGCGCCACCGGCAAGTGCGCGTACACCAAGGCCGCCGACGGCACGGTCTGCGACGACGGCGTGGCCTGCAGCACCAGCAGCGCCTGCCAGTCCGGGGCCTGCGTGCCCAGCGCGCCGTGCCTGGTCTTGGCGAACAATTCCTTTGACTGCGGCAAGGCTTCCGGCTGGAGCTTTGACCCGCCGCTCAGCACCCAGGACGGCGCCCAGGTGGTGTGGTCGGTCGACAACAACCCCGGCGTGGACGGCATGACCAACAACGGCGGCTGCGCGCTCAACTACAACGACGGCGACAACTACTGCGCCAAAGCGGGCAACGGCTGCATCGGCACTCACGGCAAGGCCACCTCGCCCAACCTGGATTTCACCAAGACCGGCGGCCTGACCCCGCTCGTGACCATGGACACCTACTACGAAGTTGACCTGTTCAATACGGCTAACCCGCCCAAAGTGCTGGTCATCGATGTGGCGAGCGGCAAAGAGCTGGGGGTGGTGAGCCTGCCGTTTGGCCAGGGCGACATCAACAAGGTCAAGACCGGCCTGCAGCTGGCTCTGCCGATGGCCCAGGGCAAGATCGTCAAGCTTCAGCTGGTGTTGGGCGCGCCTGTGGGCGACGGCGGGGTGATCTACGACGGCGGCAACCAGGGCAACGGCTGGTATGTCGACAACCTCAAGGTAGAAGCGGCGTACAAGCCGGAGATCTGCGGCGACGGCATCGACAACAACTGCAACGGCGAGGTCGACTCGGCCGACCGCGCGGGCTGCTCGCGCCCGATGCACGACCGCTGCGACGACGCGCTCGACGTCTCCGCCGGCGGGCGCTTCACCGTCGGCCTCGCGGGCGCCCTCGGGGACTACCCCTCGCGCTGCGCGGGCAACACCGTCCCGCCGCGGGACGCCATCCTCCGGCTGCGGCTCGACGCCCCGCGCGACGTCGCCCTCACCGCCGAGGCCTCTGGGGCCAGCGTGCTCGTCCAGCTCGGCACCCGATGCGGCGAGCTCGAGGGCGTGCGCGACTGCGTGCTCGGCTACCCCACGGTGTACCGCACCCGCGCCCTGCCGGCGGGCGAGTACTTCTTCCAGATCGCCACCACCAGCGCCGTGGTGGGCACCGGGGACGTCGCCGTCACGGTCGAGCTGAGCGACCCCACCCCGACGCCCGCCAACGACGCCTGCGCGGGGGCCATCGACCTCGTGCCGGGCATCGCCGCGCGGGGCACCCTCGTCGACGTCGCCGACGACGTGCTCACCAGCTGCGGCGGCACCACCCCCGACCTCGTGTACCGGCTCACGCTCACCGAGCGCCGCGACGTCACCCTCCGCGCCTCGGGCGCCCGCGCGGACTACCTCACGCTCTCCCTCGTCGACACCTGCGCCCGGTCGCCCACGACCCTGCGCTGCGGCAACGGCGGCCCGGCGCAGCTCAGCCTGCGCAACCTCGCGCCCGGCACCTACTACGTCGTGGTGGAGGGCACGCGGGTGCGGCAGTTCACGCTGGAGGCCGAGCTCACCGCGCCGACGACGGCGGTGCCGGGCGACGCGTGCGCCAACCCGATCGTGATCGCGCCCAACAGCACCGTGATGGGCACCGTCAACGGCGCGCAGGGGGACGTGCCCATCTCGTGCTACGGCGGCGACAGCCGCGACCTGGTGTACCGCTTCACGCTCGACCGCACGCTCGACGTCAACGCCGTGCTCCGCGGCGGCGCCTCGGACTTCTTCTTCATGGCGGTGCAGCGCACCTGCGCCAGCGCCGCCGGCGAGGTGGCGTGCCGCTACGGCACCGTCGGTCGGCTCACCGCGCGCGGCCTCGACCCGGGGGAATACTTCCTCGTGGTGCGCCCGCTGCGAGGGACGGACTTCACCCTCACGCTCGCGGCGAGCCCGCCGCTGGCGCCCGTGATGGCGGCGGGCAACGACACCTGCGCGACGGCGCAGGCGATCCCCTCGGGCGGGGGCTTCTACCTGGGCAACACGGCGTCGCTGCGGCGCGACTACACCGCCCCGTGCACCCTCGGCACCACCAGCGAGGACGCGGTGTTCCGTTACCGCTCCGACGTGCGCCAGCGGGTGCAGGTGTCGCTGGAGGGATCGAGCTTCAACACCGTCGTCTGGATGACCCAGGGGCCGATGTGTCCGGGGTCGAGCGTCCCGCTCACCTGCTACAGCGGCGAGGGGGCCGCCCCGGCGGTCTTCGACACCCTGCTCGACCCCGGGGAGTACTGGATCTACGTCAGCGGCTTCAACGCCGAGGCCCGCGGGGCGTACTCGCTCTCGGTGCTCCCGCTGCCGATGTGATGCCCATCGGCGTTGACAGCGTAGTTCCCGGCGGACTTAGGGTGTGCGCGTGAGCGCCCTGGCACTGCTCGGTTGGATCGCGGCCCTCCTCGTCGGGGGGACGTTGGCCTTCGTCGTCGTCACCTTCGGCGCGCAGGTCCTCTGGGGCACGCGCGCGACGTGGAAGAACCTGCTCTGGGCGGCGTGCAAGGAGCTCCTCGTGCTCTGCGTCGTCACCCCGATCTGGCCGCTGTTCTGGCTGCTCGGCGAGGTGTACCGCTCGGCCGTGGAGGGCGAGCGCACGCCCGAGGAGCGCGGGCCGCCGGTGGTGCTCCTGCACGGCTACCTGATGAACCGCACCAACTGGATCTGGCTCGGCCCCCGCCTCGCGAGCCGGGGAATCGGTCCGCTGTACGGCACCTCGTATTTCTCCCCGCAGTCGATCGACCGCTCGGCCGAGCACCTCGGGCGCTTCATCGACGACGTGCGGGCGAGGGAGGGCGTGGAGAAGGTGGACATCGTCGCCCACAGCCTCGGCGGCGTCGTCGCCCGCCACTACGTCGAGCACCTCGACGGCGCCTCCAAGGTGCGCCGGGTGATCACCGTCGCCACGCCCTACCGCGGCACCGTCTGGGCGTGGCTCGCCTTCGGCGGCGCCCGCAGCGCGCTCCTGCGTCACGCGCGCGAGCCCGGCGCCAACCCCGGCGGCGTGCCCTTCGTCTCCATCTGGTCGCGCAGCGACAACATCGTCGTCCCGTGCACCTCGGCCGAGCTCACCAGCGACGAGTCGGACGGCGCCGACGTGGTCTTCGACGACCTCGGCCACGGCGCGCTGCTCTTCTCCCCGCGCGTCGCCGACGCCATCGCCGATCGCCTCCGCCGCGCCTGACCTTCCACCGAAGCGCTCCGCGGCCCTGTTGGCTCGACCCGCCGGGCCGTTGCGGAACTCCGCGCGCAGCCCCAAGGTCGAGGCCTCGGGGGGTGCGGCGCCGGTGCCCGCCTCCGGGGGTCCTCGCGATGCCCATCAGGTTCAGCCCCGAGAGCCAGGATGTCCTCCGCCGCGCCCAGATCGAGGCGAGCGCGTCGTCCCTGTTGTGGCCGCGCGCGGAGCACCTACTGCTCGCCCTGGCGGCCGAGCCCACCGCGGCCGCCGCGCTCGCCGCGATGGGCGCCGAGCCCGGCCGCGTCGCGCAGCAGACCCGCGACTACCTCGCCTCGCCGCGGAACGGCGCCGGGCGCGCGGGCGGCCCCACCTGGGGACACCGGGTCTGGCGCTGGCTCTTCCCCCCGGTGCCGCGAGACGTGGCGACCATCCAGCGGCGCGCGGCGCTCCAGGTGCTGGTGAGCGGCCGCTCGGACATCACCCCGCTCGACCTCCTGGTGGCGCTCTTCCGCGGGGCCGACCAGCGGCGCCCGGCCCCCCGCGCGCTCGACCTCGGCGAGGACCCGTACCGCCGCGTGAGCGCGACCATCGAGCACCCGATGACCTCCCTGCGCCAGTCGGGCGTGACCACCGCGGCGCTGCTCCGATACGTCGCCCACGGCGAGCGCGCCGTCGCGCCGGCGGTGCGGCCCGAGCCCGCGCCCGCGGCGCTCGTCGAGGTGCACCTGCTCAACGACGACTACACCTCCATGGAGTTCGTCGTCGCGGCGCTGCGCGACGAGTTCGGGCTCGGGGCGCTGCCCGCCGCGGAGCTCGCGCTCCAGGTGCACCGCGAGGGCGTCGGCACGCTGGGCACCTTCCGCTACGGCGAGGTGGGCCCGGCGGTGCGACGGGTGGAGGAGCGCGCGGCGCGCCTGGGCTTCCCCCTGAAGGTGCTGGTGCTCGAGGTCACCGAGGGCTGAGCACGAAGCGGACGTGGCCGCGGGGGCTCTGGCGGGCATGGGTTCGGGTCGGTGCGGGCGCCGGGGTTTGGAGTTGCACCGCGGCCGCGCGCGCGCAGGGATCGCCGCCATGGCGGCGCGGTGGCGGCGGACCGGGCCAACGGAGCGTGACGCCTTCGATCTCCCGGTGATCCCTGGCGGTGTGACGGCGGGCATCGCGTTCGCTCAGGAGACGCGGCGCCTGCGGCCACGGCCGCCAACACCGCGGGCGCGTACGCGCGTCACGACCCGACACAGACGGGGCTCCGCGGCGTGTGCCCGTCGTGCGGCGGGCGGCGGATGTGCCAGACCGCGGCGACGGTGTGCGATCGGGTGCTGCCAGACGTGCCGCTGCGGCAGTGGGTGCTGAGCGTCCCGTACGAGCTGAGGAGGGTGCTCGCGTCCGACCCGGCGATGCTGACGCGGACGTCGCGGGTGTTCTTCGAGGAGCTGCGTCGCTGGTACCGCGAGGCGAGCGGCATCGCGCGGGGCAACGAGCTGAAGGTCGAGGCGGGGGCGATCACCTTCGTGCATCGGGGAGGCGGTTCGCTCAATTCTCACGTGCATCTTCACGTCATCGCTGCGGACGGCGTCTGGCGCTGTGCGACCGACGGCTCGACGCCGATCTTCGTCGCGACGCGGCCGCCGACGAAGGGCGACCTGGAGAGGCTTCTCGCGCGGGTGGCGGTGGCGGTGGCGGTGACAACGCGAGGACCGAGGCGCTCGAAGGGTGTCGGCGGGTGGCCAGCGCGCGCGGCCAGCACGGCGCGGGAAGCAGGCGAGGCGGCGGGTGAGGCGGTCGATGAGGCGCGCTTCGGGCGGCGGCCCCCGAAGGCGCAGGGAAGCGCGCTGGAGGGCTTCAACCTGCGCGCGCGCGACGTGCTCCGCGCGATGGACCGTCGGCAGGCCCTGCTCCACCCGCCCCGCAGCTGGGCGCTCGTGATGATGGTCCTTCGGATGTTGCCGCGCTTCGTGATGCGCAAGATCGGGTTCTGACCGCGTCGCCCCGCCCGCGCGAAGGTTGCCGCGCTGGAGCGCTCGCCGCGAGGGTCGTCGCCACGAGCAACGACTGGGACTCGGCGGTCTCTCCGGACGGCGACTTCACGGCCCTTGCGAGCAACCTCTGGTGGGTGAAGCGCGCGCCGGCGGGCATGCCGCTGCCGCGCAACAGGGCCGTGCTCCCGGGGCCC
>CAISYQ010000354.1 GCA_903889735.1 uncultured Methylibium sp. | reverse complement strand
TCAAGCGCGGCTTCGAGGATGAGTCGATCGGCGCGGGCGGTTTGCTGCTGGGCGCGCTTGGCCCGACCGTGATGGCGGCAGCGGCGTTTTTGCTGTTTTGATCGTCGCAGTGCTCTTTCTACCGCGTTGTGGCAGCGTCGCAGCGAGACTTCTACCCTTGCGCCGACCCAGCGCACGGGCAACCGATGTCTCACACGCGACGCCAGCTCGTTCCGAGCAATTACCGCTGCGGGTCGATTCCAGACGCTCAGAACCACACTGGACGGTTAGCTATCCCGGCCATGCAACAGCATCACGTGCTCGCACCAATCCATGGGCAAGGGTTGGCCCAAGATGTCCTCCAACCGGGCGCTGGCTCCCGCTGCTAACCGCTCGATCACCTTCGGCGCCATCAGTGTCAGCCGACGCACGTAGCTGACATCCACTCCCTCCGCCGCGGCGATCTCGTCCGCGGATTCCAGCCACTACCTGCGTAGTAGGCGTTGTGCCGCAGCCGGTCCAAGCTGGCACTGGCCAGCAGCCGGTCGGCCGGGAAGGCCAGCGCCCCACTCAGCGTGCCTCTCAGCGTCCGGTAACGTCCCACATTCGCGGGGCTTGACTTGACGCGCGCGGGCATCAGAGGTCATCTCTGTTCTCTGCCAGCCTCAGGACTGTCCTGAGGCGACCCCTAGGTTTCATGCGGCTTTCCGGGCGGTGAGTGCTCGTTGGTGACTGGTTAGCGGTCCGGAATCGAGCCATCTGCAGTTTCGCTGCGATGCAGTTCCACAGCCAGCCAACAACATCGAAGAGAGCAGTTCATCTTGTAACCCGGGCTTCGCCTTCACCGGTGGTACGGATGGATGGGGGCAGGTCAGTGTCGCCCTCGCCAACTCCTTCCTAGCCCCCGGCCGGTCGGGTGCGTACCGGGGCGCGTGCGTGTTTCCTTGGGGATCGGTTGACTCTGTGGTCGGGGTTTTGTACCATATGGTTCAAATCAAAACGTGAATCGTGGCACGCCCCAAGTCCTTCGCAGAATCCGCGGTCATCGAGGCCGCCATGAACGCCTTGTGGGAAGGCGGCGTCGCGACGACCAGCGTCGATGATCTGCAGCGCGCCACGGGGCTGGGGCGGTCTTCGATCTACCACTGCTTTGGCAGCAAGACCGGGCTGGTGGAGCGGGCGCTCGAGCGGTTTGTCGATGAACAGCTGGTCCTGCTGAGTCGCGCCTTCGAGGGCCGCAGCCTGGTGCAGGCCCTCGAAGCGATCTTCCTGGACATCGCCCTGTGCAACCACGACGGCAGGGGCTGCCTGCTCGTCAACAGCGTGGGCGGCCTGGGCCGACCCGACAGCCAGCCCGAAGCGCCGGAATTCGCCGCGGTCCGCCAGGGGGTTCAGCGGCTGAGCGCCCGGATGACGGCGCTGGTGGAGGCCACCCCGCAAGGCGTCGGCCGCAGCGGGATGCTCACGGTGCGGATCCTCACGGTGATGGGCGGCCTGCGAACCCTGCAGCGCGGCGGCTTCGACGCACCCAGTCTGCAGGAAGCGGCCCTGCGTTTCGCCCAGGAGATTGCCGCGGCGGCATCAAACGCATCAGAAAACCCGGTCGGATCCACCGTCTCACCGCTCTCAGCCGCGCCGATCATCGTCGGCCGATCCCCTCACAACCCACCCCAGTCAGGAAACCCACCATGATCGATCTCTACACCGCCGCCACCCCCAACGGATGGAAGGTCTCGGTGCTGCTCGAGGAGCTCGGCATGCCCTACACGGTGCACCCAGTCAGCCTGAGCCAGGGCGAGCAGAAGACGCCGGCCTACCTCGCCATCAACCCCAACGGCCGCATCCCGGCCATCGTCGACCGCGCCCACGGCGACTTCGCGGTGTTCGAGAGCGGCGCGATCATGCTCTACCTGGCCAAGCAGAGTGGCCAGTTGCTACCCCAGGACCCCCAGGGCGAGTCGCGGGTCACGCAGTGGCTGATGTTCCAGATGGGCGGCGTCGGTCCCATGATGGGCCAGGCGAACGTGTTCTACCGCTATTTCCCGGAGAAGATCCAGCCGGTGATCGACCGCTACCAGAAGGAGAGCCGCCGCCTGTTCGAGGTGCTCGACACCCAGCTCCAGGGCCGCGACTACCTCTGCGACGACTACAGCATCGCCGACATCGCCAACTGGTGCTGGGTCCGCATCCATGCCTGGAGCGGCGTGGACGTCACCGGACTGGACCGCCTGCAGGCCTGGATCGCGCGCCTGGAGGCCCGGCCAGCCTGTCAACGCGGCATCGTCGTGCCCGAGCCCCTGGTGCTGGAAGAGGCCCTGGACATGGCCAAGAAGATCATCACGAAGTGACCCCGGAGAGCCCCATGCAAGACACCAAGATCTGCCTCATCACCGGTGTCGGCGACGGCACGGGCGCGGCATTGGCGCGGCGGTTTGCACAAGGAGGCTACCGGGTGGCCATGCTGGCGCGTAACGCGCCGCGTCTGGCGACGCTGGCTCAGGAAATCCCGAACAGCCGCGCCTTTGCCTGCGACGTGGGCGACGAAGCGGCGCTGCGTGCCTGTCTGGCCGAGGTTCGCTCGCAGATGGGCGACCCCTCCGTGGTCATCCACAACGCGGCAGCCGCCGAAGGCCTGATGCAGGATTTCCGGGCGGTGAGCACCGTGCAGCTCGGGGTCAACTTCCGCGTCAACACGGCCGCGCTGCTGGTGCTGGCCCAGGAACTCACCCCCGCCATGGAGCGCGCCGGGCAGGGCGCGCTGCTGGTCACCGGCAACACCGGCGCCCTGCGCGGCGTGGCCCGGTACGCGAGCTTTGCGCCCACCAAGGCGTCGCAGCGCATCCTGGCGGAGTCGCTGGCGCGCGACCTGGGACCCAAGGGCGTGCATGTGGCCTATTTCGTGATCGACGCCTTCATCGACATGCCCTTCATCCGGGAGCATTTCCACCCCGACAAGCCGGACGACTTCTTTGCCAAGCCCTCGGCCATCGCGGAGGAGTTCTACCGGGTGGCCCACCAGGACCGCTCGGCCTGGTCCTTCAACGTGGAGCTGCGGCCCTTCGGCGAGCGCTGGTGAGCGCTGAGCGGCGGCCCCACGCCCACCCATGAGCGACGTCGAGCTTCAGGCACTTTGGCTCAGCCTGAAGGTCGCGACCGCCGCGGCCCTGCTGAGTCTGCCCGTCGTCCTGGCCATGACGCTCGCCCGCGGCCGAGTTCCTGCCAGGGAATAGAGGCATTAGGGTCGATCAGTCTTGCTCGGCTCATTCGACGTCTTGCTCCACCTTCCGCTGTCGCGCTGTCAGCGGCGTGCGCCCGGTCAGGTCCCCATGGTCTCCGCCCCGGTTTGCACGTGTGTCTCGACCGGCACGGCCGACAGATCGGCGCGCCGCAGCTCGTCTGCAGCCGACACAGCCGCTGCGCTGACCGGCGCACTGGCCGCTGCACGGGCCACGGCCGGGCTACTGACCTCCGGCCAGCCGATGCTGGGCCCATGGCCGCGGAAGTTCTCCAGCCACCAGCGCCAGTCCTCCTGCACCAGTGAGAAAGGTGAGGGATGGTTCAACTCCCGCGCCGCCCAGATCGGCCAGTGGGGGTTGGCCAGGGCCGGGCGGCCCAGCATCACCAGATCGATCAGCTCTTCGCGGATCACCCGGTCGGCGGTTTGCGGCACGCCCAGGTTCCAGCTGGTGGCCACAGGGATGCCGACCTCGCGGCGCACGCGGCTGGCCCGCTCCACCATGAAGCCGACGTCGTTGAACGGCGGGTTGACCATCGCATCGGTGTTGAAGCCGAGCGACAGGTCTGCCAGGTCCAGGCCATGCTCCTTCATCATCTTGACCGCTTCGATGGAATCCTCGAACTGCGTGCCCTGGGGGTGCAGGTCGTCGCAGCCCAGGCGCATGGTCAGCGGGTACTTCTCTGGCCAGACGGCGCGCACGGCATCCAGCGCCTCCAGGTGAAAGCGCACCCGGTTAGCCACGCTGCCACCGTACTGGTCGGTGCGCTGGTTGGCCAGCGGCGAAAGGAAGCTGGCGCCCAGGTAACCGTGGGCGTAGTGCAGCTCCAACCACTGGTAGCCGGCATCCAGCGCACGCTGTGCCGCAGCGGCATAGGCCTTGTGCAGGCCACGGATCTCATCGACCGTCAGCGCATGCACCGGGTAGACGTGGCCGCCACCACCGTAGGGAATGGCCGAAGGCGCGACGCAGGTCCAGCCATCCGGATGGTCGGGCGGCAGCTGCTTCCACGTGCCTTCTGAATTGGTGCCACGGTGCGGCGGCAGCTCGCTGCCCTTGCGGCCCGTGTGCCCGAGCTGGATCGCGGGCACCGCGCCCATGCGCTTGATGATCGCGGCGACCCGGGCATGGCCTTCGATCTGGGCGTCGCTCCAGATGCCGGCGCAGGACGTGGTGGTGCGGCCCTCGGGGGCGATCGCCATCTGCTCGCCGAACACCAGGGCAAAGCCGCCTGCGGCGCGCGCACCCAGATAGCTGACATGGTAGTCATCGAGCTTGCCGTCTACCGAGTTGTACATCGTCATCGGCGACATCACGGTGCGGTTGCGCAGGGTCACGCCCTTGAGGGTGTAAGGGCTAAAGAGGTTCGGCATGGTGCTTCCTTGGCTCGGGTTGATCGTGTCGCGATACAGCAAATTCAGAGCTGCCTGCCGGGGTGGCCTGGTTGGAAAAGCCGGTCTGCAGCGCGATCTCGGCGATGCGCAGCTGCCGACCGCGCAGCGTCAGCTTGGCGCGCCCGATGCGCCGCTCCTGCACACGGCGGTGCGGCGGCTGTCCGGTGGTCGTGCGGAACGCTTCGGCAAAGGTATGCGCGGCCACATTGCAATGCCGTGGGCTTCATGGGCCGGGAATTCAGCATCGGACCGCGACACTGACGCTGTTGGCAACGGAACCATGCACATGCTCCAGGCAGCTTGAGCAAGCTCACAGCCGATCTGGCTGAATGCAGCCGCGTTTGCCAGGCACCCTCCGGCGGCCCGGACGGCGCCCCGATCACCGCCCCGATCTCCGCTTCATCGCACGCTGGCGACCGCCAGCAATGCCGGTAAGCGGAAGGCAATCTTCCCGCCCTGACGCATCCTTTCACCAGCAACATCGATCGCGCGTGCGATGCTGTCCCGGACCGCCGGTGCTTGCCGTTGCAGCGCATTCGATGTCCAGATCATGCTGGCATCGATCATTTCAGGAATGGCGCGCGGACTAAAGGTGCTCCAGACGAGGTCGACGACATCGATGCGGCTCACGTTGAAGCCAGCCTCGACCAGGCAGCGGTGGCACTCCTCTGCATCGCCGAGGCGAAACATCGGTGTGCGCATTGGCGAGCTGACCTCTGCGATCCCATGCTCCGCGAGCACCTGGTCCACGAAGGCGAAGAATTCCCCGCCCTGGGCCGGGCCGCACCAGGTCGTCAGGGCGAATCGGCCGCCGGGGCGCAGCACGCGCCGGGCGCTGCGCAAGGCTTGCCCCGGATCGGCGAAGTAGGGCAGCCCGAAGCCGCACGCCGCGGCGTCGAACGAAGCGTCCTCGAACGGAAGCTCCTGGGCCTCCCCGCGACGGAACTCGACGGCCGCAAACTTCTCCCGGGCCTGGGCCACCATCTTCTCGGCAAAGTCAACACCCTGCGCCCTTGCGCCGCGGCGTCTGGCGGCGCCTGCCACTTCGCCCGTGCCGCAGGCGATGTCAAGGAAGTCACATCCCTCGAGACTTCCAAGAGCGTCGAGCAGCGGTCCGACGCCCTGGCTGGTGATCGAGCCGAAGAGATCGCGGTAGCCCCCCGCGCGCTTGTCCCACCCTTCGTGCTCCATGTCCTGGAATGCCGTCATGTTGTTCTCGAGTGACCGTGAGCCGACAGATTAGCAAATGGCCCGCGCCGGACGCCTGCGCATGCCAGCGCGGCGGCAGTTCTCTGCGCAGCAGCAGCTTGGAGCCCACTCGCAAGTGCCCACCGGGCTCAGGCCGTGAAGTTTGAGCTTGATGCGTTGATGGTTGTAGTAGTGAATGCAGCGGCGTCGCCCCGACCTCAAGTCTTCGATATCGGCGAATCTGTTGAGATAAAAGAATTCAGACTTGAGCGTTGCGAAGAAGCTCTCCATGGCGGCCTTGTCCAGGCAATTTCCTTTGCGCGACATGCTTTGCGTCAGGCCGTTGTCGCTGAGTTGCTTGCGATAGGCCGCCATCTGGTGGTGCCATCCTGAGCCCTGCGGCGCCGTTCAGAGGCTGCGTCCCTCGCCAGCCTCCTCGTGGGTGCTGCCATCGCGGATGAGATACAGCCGCTTGAAGGTCGGGATGATCTTCTCGTCGTGGGTTACCACGATGATGGCCGTGTGGTGTTGCAAGGCCATCTGGTTGAGGATGCGCACCACGGCCAGTGCCCGCTCGCTGTCCAGCGGCGCGGTGGGCTCGTCGGCCAGGATTACCGGGGGCCGGTTCGCCAGTGCCCGCGCAATCGACACGCGCTGCTGTTCGCCGCCGGACAGCTCCGACGGCTGCGCCTGCGCGCGGTGCCCGACATCGAGCGCGACCAGTAGTTCCCGGGCGCGTTCCCGCGCTTCGGCATTCGGCCGGCCGGCCAACATCGGCAGCAGCGCCACGTTGTCGGTCACGTCGAGGAAGGGAATCAGGTAGGGTGCCTGGAAGACGAAGCCGATGCTGTCGCGCCTCAATGCGCGCAGGTCGGGGATCTTCCAGCCGTCGTCGTAGATCGTCTCGCCGCCCAGCACCATCTTGCCGCCGCTGGGCTCGATCACGGCGCCCAGGCATTTCAGCAGCGTGCTCTTGCCCGAACCAGACGGGCCGATCAGGCCCACGACCTCCCCGGGCGCCACCGTCATGTTCACGTCCTTCAGTGCGTCGACGGCGGTGTCGCCCTCGCCGTAACGCTTGCGCAGGTGTTCGATGCGGATGCCGAGCTCAGCCACTCAGCCTCCGATCGCCGCCGCCGGGTCGACCTTCAGCGCAACGCGGATCGCCAGCGTGCTGGCCAGTGCGCAGATGACCACCACCGCCACCAGGCCGCGCAGCGCGTCGCCCGATTCGAGCAACACGTATTTCGGGAAGATGGGGGCCCAGAAGGTCGCGGCCACCTTGCCGACGATGAAGCCGATCAGGCCTAGGCTCAGCGCCTGCTGAAGGATCATCCCGGCGATGGTGAGGTTGCTCGTGCCGATGAGCTTGAGCACCGCGATCTCGCGGATCTTGCCCAGCGTCATGGTGTAGATGATGAAGGCAACAATGGCCGCGCTGACGAAGGCCAGGATGACCAGGAACATGCCGATCTGTTTTGCCGACGTGGCGATCAGCTTGGCCACGAGGATCTCTTCCATCTGCTCGCGCGTGAAGGCTTCAAGGTGCTTCCAGCGACGTATGGGTTCAGCCACTTTTTCGGCGTCGGTGCCCGGCCGTACCTGCACGAGGATGGCGTTGACGTTTCGGTTGTTCGCCTGCGAAGCCTGGACAGCTTCCAGCAACCCCGGCACACCCGGTCGATTCAGGCTCGGATTCGCCGCAGTGCGCGCGCGCTCGTTGACGATGGCGTCGTTGTCCTTCAGGAACTGCGCTTCCTGCGCGTCTTTCAGCGGGATGAAGACCATCGGGTCGCCCCCCGACGACACCATGCGTCGGGTCAGGCCGACCACGGTGTAGTCGTGACGCCGGATGCGGATGCGCTCGCCCAGTGCGAACCCGGTACGCACGTCGGCCAGGGCCTCGTAGTGGCTGCGCGTAATGTGTCGCCCGGCCACCAGGTGGCCTGGTTCGCCGGTTTGCCCGGGCTCGAAGCCGACCACCATGGCACGCACGTCGTCGCCGGCACCTTCTGGCGCAGATGCGCCCACCGTGGCGGTACGTCTCACTTGCATGGTCAGGTAGGTCACGTTCGCGGCGCGTGCGACCCCTGCTATACCCAGCACGCTGCGCACCGCGTCGTCGCGCAGGCTGGACGACTCGGCATAGGGGCCTTGCGTGTCCTGCTGCACCACCCACAGGTCGGCACCGCTGTTGTTCAGCAGGGCGTGCGCGTCGTCGACCATGCCGCGGTACACGCCGGCCATGGTCAGCGTCACACCGATCAGCAGGCCCAGGCCGATGCCGGTCAGGACGAACTTGCCCCACGAGTGGAGGATGTCCCTGCCGGCCAGGCTGATCACGGCTGCCGGCCCGAGAGCGAGTCGACCACCGTGATGCGACTGTTGTCACCGAGGTCCTTCTCGCTGTGTACGATGACGATGGCCCCGGGCTGGATGCCGTGAATCACCTGCACCTGGCCGTCCAGGCTGGTCGGACCCAGGCGAACCGGCGCGAACTTCAGGGCGCCGCTCTCAATCGTCCACACCCCGGTCTGGGCCTGCACGCGCTTGATGGCGGCGTTGGGCAGCAGCACGGCCGGGGAGGTCGCGGGCAGCGACAAGGTCACCTCAGCCAGTTCTCCCATCGACAGGCTGGCCGGTGCCTGGTCGAGGCTCACCTGGGCCACGCGCTCTTCCGTCACGCTGTCGCTAACGGCTTCGACGCGGGCGACCTTGCCGGCGTACGCCTGTCCCGGATTCGACCGCAGCGTCACCGTCGCCAGCAGGCCGGCGGCCAGCCCGGCCGAGCGGCCCTGGTCCAAGCGCACCTTGACCCAGAGGGACGAGGGGTCGAAGACGCGCAGCACCGCCTGGCCAGCCACCACCGTCGATCCCGGTTCGGCGTCGCGGCTGGTCACCACGCCGTCGGCCGGCGCCACCAGGCGCACGTTCGCGCGTTGCTGGCGCAGCCCAGCGCGTTCGGCTGCCAGCCGCTGTTGGTCCTGTCGCGCGGCGGTGAGGTTGGCATCGGCCGCACTGACGATGGCATCGGCCGACGCCTGCTCTTGCAGGCGCGCTTCGACAGCGCCGGTGCTGATGAAGTTCTGCGCCCCCAGTTCGATGTAGCGGCGCGCGTTGACCGCCGCGAGTTCCTTCCGGGCCAGCGCGTCGCGGCGCTGCGCGTCCGCCGCAGCCATGGCGCTACCGGCGCGCGCCACCGAAGCGTCGAGGGCAGCCGTGCGCTCGTCCAGGTCCACGGGGTCCATCTCGGCCAGCAACTGGCCCGCCTTCACGCGGTCGCCCACGTCGACGGCCACCGAGCGCACCCGACCAGCGACCGTGGGCCCGATCAGGTAGCTGCGTCGGGCCTCGACGGTGCCGATGCCGAAGAGTGCCGGGGACAGCCGGCCTTCGGCGGCCTTCACGACCGTGACGCGCGCGGGCGCCAGTGGCCCGGAGCGCATCACGACGAAGGCCATGGCTGCGGCCAGGCCCAGGCCGAGCAGGCTCAGGACCAACCGGCGCAGTCCGATCGAAGGGAGCTTCATGAAGCCTCCCCGAGGCTGCGTCGGAAGAGAATGAAAACGCGTTCGGCCTGCGAGCGCATTGCAGCGGGCCGGCCGGCCAGCATGGCCTGCATCACCAGGCCCTGGATCAGGCCGACGAAGGTGGTGGCTGCGGCCTCGCGGTCGAGGTCGGCGATCACCTGACCCTGGCTCACGGCCTGCTCCAGGTTGTCCAGCAGGAGCTTGCGGTAGGCCTGCATCAGCGCGCGCACCTCCTGCTTGGTCGCGGAATCGGCGGGCTGCTGAAGTTCATGGAGGATCAGACGCGGTACGCCCGGATGCGATACGACGAAGTCGACGTGTGCACGGAACATGGCCGATAGTGCGTCCAGGGGTGTGCGGGCCTCTGTGGCGGCGGCTCTCAGGTTCTGCATCAGCGCGCCGCGAACCCACTGGACTGCGGCCACCCAGATCGCATCCTTGGTCGGGAAGTGCTTGAACACCGCACCCTGCGTGACGCCGATGGCCGAGGCGATCTCGGTCGTCGTGATCAGCGCCGGGTTGGCCTCGCGCGCCAGCCGCAGTGCAGCCGCCACGATCTCTGCCTGGCGCTCTTCGGTGCGAAGACGTATCTGCATGGCGTTTTGAGGGCCGGTAAGTAGTAAGACACTTACCAATGTGCGTCAAGTACGAGACTCGCATCATGATCCTTGTCAACCGACCTGAGCCCGGCCCGGCGCAAGCGCGGCACCTTCGATGAAGAGGTGAGGATTCGTTCGCTGGTGGCGGGGCTGCGCATGAACTGATGGAAACGTCAGCCACCGCCCTGGCTCACGGCCGCGAGCAAGCTTTTGCGGTTCTGGTGCCAGCCCTTCAGGAAGAGAAGTGGCGCCGCAAATCTCAACAGCGCGATAAGTGGAAACTCTGGGCTTCGAGTCGGGCCGAGGAGGGCCTGGCGAGAAGGAGTTTTCGAAGGTCAAGAAGTCAGCGCGCCGCACTCGACGCACCCACCTGCGTTCATGGCAAAGCTTGCCCTGGTGGCTATCGCTCTCGAGGCGTCGAGAAGAGGCCGTTGACCTCGGTCGACCGTCATGCCACCGAGCGCGTTTTCCCTGCCCAATAGGGTTCCCGCAGTACCCGCTTGAGGAGCTTGCCGCTGGGATTGCGGGGGAGCGAGCCGACGAAGTCGACCGTCTTCGGGCACTTGAAGTGCGCCAGCCGTTCGCGCATCCAGTCGATGATGTCTCGCTCGCTGACCTGCTGCCCCGGTTTGAGCACGACACAGGCCTTGACGGCCTCGCCCCAGGTGGTGTCCGGCACACCGATGATGGCCCCGTCGGCCACGGCCGGGTGCTTCATCAGCAGGTTCTCGATCTCGGCGGGATAGATGTTCTCGCCACCCGAGATGATCATGTCCTTGATGCGGTCGTTGATGAACAGATAGCCGTCCTTCAGATAGCCGGCATCTCCGGTCCTGAACCAGCCACCTCGTTCGTTGCGCCCCTCTGGAAACGCCTGCGACGTGGCCACGGTGTCTCGCCAGTACTCCTTCAGGTTGCCCGCGGCCTCGATCAAGACCTCGCCCGTCACGCCATCGGGTACGTCGGCCAAGCTTGCGGGATCGACGATCCGCAGCCGTGCGCCTTCGATCGCCTGGCCTGCCGATCGCAGCAACTCGGGCTGCGATTCCGAGGCACGGTGGTCCGCAGGCATCAGGAAAGTGGCGGGCCCGGACACTTCGGTCAGCCCGTACACCTGCAGGAAATCACACTGGAACACCCTCATCGAGTCGCGCAGAACGGTCTCGGAGATCGGTGCGGCGCCGTACGAGATGAGCTTCAGGCTTCGGTAGTTGCCCTGGGCTGCTTCTGGTCGCTGCAGCATGAACATCAACATCACCGGCACCAGGAAACAGTGCGTGATGCCGTGGGCGGCAATGTCGCGTATGAAGGAGGCGGCGGCGAACTCGCTGCAGGTCACGCTTTGGGCGCCTGCGTAGAGCGACAGCAGCAGCATCGACGTGCCAGCGACGTGAAAGGTCGGCAGCGGATTGCCAATCACGCTGGACCCGTCGACTTGCCAGGCCTGCGCGACCGCGCGGCTCGCGGACAGCAGCCCGCGGTGGCTGAGCACCACGCCCTTGGGCAGCCCGGTCGTGCCCGAAGAATAGAGTTGCAAGGCCGCGTCGTCGGGGCTGGCCGCCATGGCAGTGAAGGAGGTGTCGTGGGGCGCATACCAGGCGGCAAAGCGCTCAACCCGCTCCAGGCTACCGTCGGTGCAGACCAGCTTCTGCAGGAGCCTATCGGTTGCGCCGGCGGGCTGGGCCTGGACCAGGCCGATGAATGCGGCATCGACCATCGCGAACTTCGCCTGGCCGTGTTCCAGGATCTGGGCCACTTCCCCGGCGGCCAGCCGCCAGTTCACCGGCATGCAGACGGCACCGAGCTTGCAGGCGGCCAGCATCAGCAGCAGGCAGGGCATGTGATGCCTGGTGAGGCAGGCGACGCGATCCCCAGCGCCCACGTTCATCGCGGCCAAGGCGTTGGCGATCTGGTTGGTGGTCTGCTCCACGTTCGAAAAGCTGAGAAGCTCGTCGCCGCTGCGGTAGGCGGGAGCCTCCGGCCGGCAGGCCACGTGACGGCGCAATGCGTCGAGGATGTTCTGGTCTTGATGGCCCGATGAATTCATGATGTCTGCTATCGATGCGTTACGTTGCGTTGCGTTGCGTCGCGCCTCGGCCGGCCGCCGATGCTCTTGCTGGAGATTAGCAGGGGCTGGGTTCGTCGAGGCAGGAGCCATCGAGGTCGGGTGGCCGGGCCGTGATACGCTGACTCGGACCATGCACAGTGCAAACTCCCTCGTCGGCTTGAGCGGTGTGTCCGAGTCTTGCACATGACCGCATCACGCACCCCGGTCCTGGTGGGCGTGGCGCAGGACACGGACCGTGACGGCGCACCTGAGACCGCGCTCTCGCCACCGGACAGGCTCGCGCGGGTGGGTGCAGCGGCGATCGCAGACTGTGGCGGGCACGCCATCGTGCTCGATACGCTCGCGGTGGTCCGGCTCTTCGCCGATTCCGGTCCGTCGTTCAGCTCGCCGTTTGGCAGTTACACCAACCTGCCGCGATCGATGGCGCAGCGCATGGGCCAGTCGCCGAAGCGGCTGCTCTACGGGCCGGTCGGCGGCAACACACCGCAGATGCTGGTCAACCTGCTGGCCGACGATATTCGGCGGGGCGCCATCGACGTCGCCATGGTGGCCGGCTGCGAATCGCTGCGCACCCAGTCGAAGGCTCTCAAGGCAGGCATCGGTCTGGACTGGTCCGAGGACACCGGCGATGTCGCAGAGACCCTGGGAGAGGAGATGCCGCTCGCGTCGAGCCACGAGATTGCCCACGGCATCGAGCTGCCGGTCAATGTCTACCCGCTGTTCGAGAACGCGCTCGGCGCTCACTACGGCCGCAGCCCCATCGAGCATCGTCGCAGGCTCGGTGAGCTGATGGCGCGCTTCACGCGCGTCGCGGCCGGTCATCGCCATGCCGCACTGCCCGTGGACCGAACGGCCGACGAGCTCATCACGCCGACCCCAGAGAACCGCTACATCGCCTACCCGTACACCAAGTACCTGAGCTCGAACATGTTCGTTGATCAGGCCGCCGCGCTGCTGCTGATGTCGACCTCATGCGCGGACCGCGCGGGCGTGCCCGCGTCAAAACGCGTCCATTTGCACGGCAGCGCCGACACGCACGAGAAGATCCTGGTCAGCGAGCGCGCTGACTACCACTCATCGCCATCGATCCGCGTCGGGGCGGCTCGCGCGCTCGACCAGGCCGGATGGAGATTGGCCGAGATGGACCACATCGATCTCTACAGCTGCTTTCCGGTGGCGGTCGAGATGGCGGCCGACATGATCGGCCTTGCGCACGATGACCCGCGCGGCCTCACGCTGACCGGCGGCTTGCCCTACTTCGGTGGGCCGGGCAACAACTATTCGATGCATGCCATCGCCGAGGCGGTCGAGCGCTGTCGCGGCCGTCCGGGGTCGAAGGGATTCGTCTTTGCCAACGGAGGCTATCTGACCAAGCACAGCTTCGGTGTCTACTCGACCTCGCCTGCCGCAGGCTGGATGCGCACCGACCCGGCAAGCGATCAGAGCGGCATCGACGCGATGACCT
>CAISYQ010000353.1 GCA_903889735.1 uncultured Methylibium sp. | reverse complement strand
TCTGCGCGACGGCGAGAACCTCTACCTGGCCGCCGATGGCCGCTGGGACGCCCGCTACATCCCCGCCTTCCTGCGCCGCTACCCGCTGGCCTACACGCGCGGGGAGGATGGCCAGAACAGCGTGGTCGTCGATGCCGCCTCAGAGAGCTTCAACGACACCGAGGGCGAGCTCCTCATCGATCCCGAGGGCCTGGCCACGCCCTTCCTGCAGGACATGATGAAGTTCATGGACGCCCTGGAGCAGGACGCCCAGCTCACCCGTGCGCTGTGCCAGCGCCTGCAGGAGCTCGACCTGCTCAAGCCGGTGCAGATCGACATCACCCTGGCCGACAACCAGAAGCTCGCCGCCAGCGGCCTGATGGTCATCGACGAAGCCAAGCTCAAGGCCCTGCCCGACGCCACCGCCGGCGAGCTGCTGCGCAACGGCGCGCTCGGCATCCTGCACGCGCACCTGGTGTCGATGAGCAATGTCCAGCGGCTGACGGACCGGCTGCTGGCGAGGCTGCCGCAGCGGCCCCAGGAAGCCATCGCGGCCATGGAAACCGCACCGACGGCGCCTCCGCCCCCATCGGGCTTGGCCTGAGCTGCATCGCGCCCGAAAAGACAAAAGGGTTGGCAGCGACCCTGAATCCGGCAGTTGCCCCGTCGCCGGCAGACCTGCAGCCTCTCTAGGCGGGCCGATCGTGGGCGCGATCTTCTCGCTCACGCAGCGCAGCAGTACCGCCCATCGGTCGGTGGACGTGAACTGCTCCGCAGCAGGGAGGCCACTCCTTCACACCCAGGATCAGCGGGATCACAGCCTGCCCAGCTCCCTGCGACACTGAGCGTGCCGAACCGGCCCCCGCCCGCCGCGACCGCTCGGCACCTGGTGGCCTGAAATCCCACCGCCCCACCGCTCCATCGACGAGACACCGACCATGTTGAGACCGATCCGCAGCATCTTCTGGGGCCTGGTCTTCTGCATCCACCTGGCCCTGGCGGCGGGCGCGGCCCAGGCGGCTCGGGTCGAGAGTGTCAGCCCCCAGGGTCTGGTGGCGCAGGTGCGGCAGGTGGTGGTGCGTTTCGATGCGCCGGTCCAGCCCTTCGGTGATCTGCGCGCGACCGACCCCTTCATGCTGAGCTGCAGCGGCCCGGTGCCGACCGGCGCCGGCCGCTGGTCCGACGAGCGCGTGTGGCTCTACGACTTCCGCGAGCCGGTCCCGCCGGGCGTGAGCTGCCGTCTCTCGCTGCGGGAGGGCTGGCGGCCGCGCGAGGGGGCGCTGGAGGGCCGCACGGACCACGCCTTCAGCACCGGCGGCCCGGCGGTGGAGTCGGTCGATCCCTGGGAGGGTGCCGAGATCGAGGAGGGCCAGCATTTCCTGCTCACGCTCACCGGGCCGGCGCTCGAGTCCAGCGTCCTCGCCCAGGCCGGATGCGAGGTCGAGGGCCTCGGCGACCGGCTGCCGCTGAAGGTGGTCGGCGGCGCCGAGCGCCAGGCGGTGCTCCAGGCCCGCCGCATCGGCCGCGCCCAGGCCGCGCGCACCTTGCTGGTGGCCTGCGCCCGGCCGCTGCCCCAGGACACGCCGGTGCGCTTGCGCTGGGGACCGGGCATCGCCGCCGCGGCCAACCCGGCCGTCATCACCCGCTCGGCGCAGCGCTTCGGATTTCGCGTGCGCAAGGCTTTCCTGGCCGAGTTCAGCTGCGAGCGCGAACGTGCCGCCGCCCCTTGCCTGCCGATCCGCCCGCTGCGGCTGCGCTTCACGGCACCGGTGTCGCGGGCGCTGGCGGAGCAGATCGTGCTGCGGCCGGCCGGTGGGGCGGCAGCGGCCACCGCCTCGAAGCTCCAGCCGGTGTTCAACCGCGATGACACCGCCACCGAGTTCGGCGAGGTCGTCTTCCCGCACCCGCTGCCCGAGAACGCCAGCTTCCAGATCGAGCTGCCCGCCGGGCTGACGGACGACACCGGCCGGCGGCTCGCCAACGCCAGCCTGTTCCCGATGAAGGTCACCACCGGCGAGGCGCCGCCGATCGCCAAGTTCGCGGCCGCGCCCTTCGGCATCATCGAGCGGGGGACCGAACGGGGGGCTGAAGCGGTGCTGCCGCTGACGCTGCGCCATGTCCAGGGCGACCTGCGGCCCACCGCCGGCGGCGGCCAGGTGCGCGTCAAGCGGCTGGAGAGCGATGCCGACATCCTGGCTTGGTACGCCCGCGTCGCCCGCCACCATGAGAGCCAGCTCACCGCGCGTGAGGCCGGCCTGCCCGAGCGCGATTGGTACAGCCTCGAGCGCGACACCGACGCCCGGGGCCGCCCCATCCAGCGCCGCGTCGACCGCTATGTCCCCACCCGCGAGCTGTCGCTGCTGCGCGCCGAGCCGGGCGTGCAGCGGCTGGAGTTGCCTCAGCTGCAGGGCGGCGATCCGCGGCCCTTCGAGGTGGTGGGCCTGCCGCTGGCCACGCCCGGCTACCACGTGGTCGAGGTCGAATCGGCGCGGCTCGGCGCCGCCCTGCTGGACAAGCCCGCGCCCATGTACGTGCGCACTGGCGTGCTGGTCACCAACCTCGGCGTGCACTTCAAGCAGGGCCGCGAGAACAGCCTGGTCTGGGTGACGAGCCTGGACCGCGGTCGGCCGGTGGAGGGTGCCGAGGTGGCCGTCAGTGACTGCAGCGGCCGGCGCCTGTGGGCGGGGCGCACCGACGCCCAGGGCTTGGCGCGCATTGCGCAGGCGCTCGAGCCCGGCCGGGGCCCCTGCCTGACTGAGAGCGGTTTCTTTGTCAGCGCCCGCCAGCCTGACACCGCGGCCGACCGCCCGGCGGGCGGGGGTGGGGCCGTCGACGTCGCCTTCGTCTTCAGCCAATGGCAGAAGGGCATCGAGGGCTGGCGCTTCAACCTGCCGACCTCGCAGGAGCGCGAGCCCGACGCCCGCGCCCACACCGTGCTCGACCGCAGCCTGCTGCGCGCGGGCGAGACGGTGTCCATGAAGCATTTCCTGCGGCAGGAGACCGCCGCCGGCCTGGCCGCGCTGCCGCCGGCCGACCTGCCGACGCGGCTGCGCATCGTCCATGTCGGCAGCGGGCAGGAGGTCACCCAGCCGCTGCAGTGGCCCCAGGGCCGGCATGCGCTGTCCACCTGGGCCATCCCGGCGGGTGCCAAGCTCGGCAGCTACCAGGTGGTGCTGGAGCGCGAGGCCGGCACCGACCCGCTGCGGGCGCGCCGCTGGCGCAGCGGCGAATTCCGCGTCGAGGCCTTCCGGGTGCCGCTGGTGGCGGCTCGCCTTTCGGGGCCGCGGGGCGCGCAGGTCGCGCCGCGCTCGCTGCCCTTGGCCCTGCAGCTCAACTTCCAGTCGGGCGGGGGCCTGGCCGCGGCGCCGGTGCGGGTGTCGGCCTTGCTCAAGCCGCGCGACCTGCGCTTTCCGGGCTTCGAGGACTTCAGCTTCGCGCCGCCCCGCGACCCGGCGGCCGAGGCGCGCGGCGCGGAGGAGGTCGATCCCGACGATGCGCCGGGCGACCATGACCAGGCCACCGAGGGCGTGCTCCTTGCCGACAAGCGACCCCTCACCACCGATGCGAGCGGCGCCGCGAGCCTGTCGCTCGACCCCCTGCCGCCCCTGACCCGCCCGGGCGAACTGCTCGCCGAGGCGAGCTTCAACGATCCCAACGGCGAGACCCAGACCGTGGCCACCCGCATCGAGCTCTGGCCCAGCGCCGTGGTGCTGGGCCTCAAGACCGGCGCCTGGACCAGCAACCGCGGCCGGGTGAGCTTCACCGTGCTGGCACTCGACACCGCGGGCCGCCCGCTCGCTGGGCAGGCGGTGGAGGTGCGCGGCCGCGCCATCCAGACCCTCACCACGCGCAAGCGCATGGTCGGCGGCTTCTACGCCTACGACAACCGCCGCGAGACCCGCGAGCTCGGCTTGCTGTGCAGCGGCCGCAGCGACGCCCAGGGCCGCCTGGCCTGCGACGCGCCCCTGGCCGTGGCCGGCGAGGTGGAGCTGCTCGCCAGCAGCGCCGACACCGCCGGCCGGGCGGCCCAGACCGCCGCCACCGTGTGGGTCACGCGCCAGGGCGAGCTGTGGTTCGAGCAGGACAACGACGACCGCATCGATCTGCTGGCCGAGAAGAGGCGTTATGAGCCCGGCGAAACCGCGCGGCTGCAGGTCCGCATGCCGTTTCGCAGCGCCACCGCGCTGGTGGCGGTGGAGCGCGAGGGCGTGATCGACACCCGTGTGCTCACCCTGCGCGGCGACGACCCGACGGTGGAGATCAAGATCGACAAGGCCTGGGCGCCCAACGTCTATGTGAGCGTGCTGGCGCTGCGCGGCCGCGTGCGCGAGGTGCCCTGGTACTCGCTCTTCACCTGGGGCTGGAAACAGCCGCTCGACTGGTGGCGGGGTTTCCGCGAGGAGGGCCCGCTGTACCGGGCGCCGACCGCGATGGTCGATCTGTCCCGGCCGGCCTTCAAGCTCGGCGTGGCGGCGCTGCAGGTCGGGCTGGCCGAGCATGAGCTGCAGGTCAGCGTCACGCCCGACAAGGCGCAGTACGGCGTGCGCGAGAAGGCGCTGGCCCGCATCAAGGTGAGCCAGGGCGGCCGGCCGCTGGCCGGCACCGAGGTGGCGTTTGCGGCGGTCGATGAGGGCCTGCTCGCGCTGCGCGACAACGCCTCCTGGGATCTGCTCCAGGCCATGCTCCAGCCACGCGCCTGGGGGGTGGCCACCAGCACCGCGCAGAGCGAGATCATCGGGCGGCGCCACTATGGCCGCAAGGCGGTGGCCGCCGGCGGCGGCGGCGGCCGTGGCGCGACGCGCGAGCTCTTCGACACCCTGCTGCTGTGGCAGCCCGCGGTGCAGCTCGATGCCAACGGCGAGGCGCTGGTCGAGGTGCCGCTGAACGACTCGCTCACCAGCTTCCGGCTGGTCGCGGTGGCCGACCAGGGGGCGCAGCGCTTCGGCAGCGGCAGTGCGCGCATCCGCGTCACCCAGGACCTGCAGCTGCTGCCCGGCCTGCCGCCGCTGGTGCGCGACGGCGACCGCTTCCGCGCCCTGCTCACGCTGCGCAACACCACCGACCGGGCGATGACCCTGCGCGCCAGCCTCGCCGGCAGCGCGCAGTTCCCGGACGGCACGGCGCGGCCGATCAACGTGCCGCCGCAGGAGCTGCGGCTGGCCGCCGGCGGCTCGCAGGAGATCGGTTGGCCGGTCGAGGTGCCGGCCGGTGCGCGGCGCATCGATTGGGAGGCGGCGGTCCTGGAGCCGTCGGGTGCGGTGAAGGGCGGCGCGGCGTCTGCGCGCCCCGCGCAGGACCGCGTCAAGCTCAGCCAGGCGGTGAGGCCCGCCGTGCCCGAGCGGGTGCTGCAGGCCACTCTCGCGCAACTTGACGGCCGCTTCACGCTCCCGGTGGAGGCGCCGACCGACGCGCTGGCCGACCCAGCGACGCCGGGGCGCAAGGCCGGGGGGCTGCAGGTGGCCGTGCAGCCGCGCCTGAGCGGCGCGCTGCCGGGGCTGCAGCGCTTCTTCGAGACCTATCCCTACCGCTGCCTTGAGCAGATGGCCTCGCGGGCGATCGGGCTGCGCGATGCGGCGCAATGGGCCGAGCTGGTCAAGGTGCTGCCCGCCCACCTGGACAGCGACGGCCTAGCGTCCTTCTTCCCGCCGCGCGAGGGCGAGCGGCCGGCTGGCAGCGACCGGCTCACCGCCTACCTCCTGCAGGCCGCGCACGAGGCCGGCTTCGAGTGGCCGGTCGAGCTGCGGGACCGCATGCTGGGCGGCCTCACGGCCTATGTCGAGGGCCGCATCGAGCGCCGCTTCGCCGCCCCGCGCGACGACCGCGCCGCGCGCCAGCTCGCCGCCCTGGACGCGCTGTCGCGCCACGGCCGGGCCCAGGCGCGGCAGCTCGGCCCGGTGCTGATCAGCCCCAACGCCTGGCCCACCGCTGCGCTGATCGACTGGCTCGGCATCCTGCGGCGCGTCAAGGACATCCCCGCGCAGGCTCAGCGCCTGCAAGAGGTGCAGCAGATCCTGCGCGGCCGGCTCGCCTACAGCGGCACGACGCTGCGCTTCAGCACCGAGCAGGAGGATTTCTGGTGGTGGCTGATGGACAGCGCCGACGCCAATGCCTCGCGGCTGATCCTCGCGGTGCTCGACGACCCCGCCTGGCGCGAGGACCTGCCCCGGTTGGTGACCGGCACGCTCGGCCGCCAGCGCGGTGGCGCCTGGCTCACGACCACCGCCAACCTCTGGGGCTCGCTGGCCCTGGAGAAATTCTCGGCGCGCTTCGAGTCCCAGCCCGTCACCGGCCGCACGCGGGTGGCCTGGTCGGGGGCCGAGGCGGTGGCGGCGGGCAGCGGGGCAGCGGGCGGTGCGCCGGCGGCTTCAACGGCGGCTGCGGCGGCGGGCATGGGGGGTGTCGTCGGCGGCCCGGCCGTGATCGACTGGGCGCAGCGCCCCGGCGGCGGCGCGCTGCGCCTGCCCTGGCCGCAGCAGTCGGCCACGCTCCAGGTCACGCAGGAGGGCAGCGGCCGGCCCTGGCTCACGGTGCAGAGCCTCGCGGCGATCCCGCTCCAGGCGCCGCTCTCTGCCGGCTACAGCGTGGCGCGCCGCGTCAGCGCCGTGACCCAGCAGCGGCCCGGCCAGTGGTCGCGCGGCGACGTGATGCGGGTGCGGCTCGAGATCGACGCCCAGGCCGACATGGGCTGGGTCGTCGTCAGCGACCCGGTGCCCGGCGGCGCGACGCTGCTGGGCTCGGGCCTGGGCGGCGACAGCGAGATCGCGACCCGCGGCGAGCGGCGCGAGGGCAGTGCCTGGCCGGCCTTCGAGGAACGCGGCCAGGAGGCCTTCCGCAGCTACTTCGAGCGACTGCCGCGCGGGCGGCATGTGGTGGAGTACTCGCTGCGCCTGGGCAACCCCGGCCGCTTCGCGCTCCCGCCCACCCGGGTCGAGGCGATGTACTCGCCCGAGAGCTTCGGCGAGCGGCCCAATGCCGAGGTGGTGGTGGAGCCATGATCCCGACGGGCTGCCCCCAGGACGCATGCCGGAGAGTGCAGCCTGAGGCCGTCCGGATGAGCCTGGCCTGGCCGCGCGCCCTGATGCTGGGGCTGTGCGTCGGCGTCGGCCTCGGAGCCATGCTGCCGGCGGCGCAGGCCGCCGTGCCCTCGTTCGCCGAGGTGAAGGCGGGCCACCGCCCCTCCGACCTCACCCTGCTCGACCGCCATGGCGGGCCGCTGCAGACGGTACGCACCGACCCCAGCGTGCGCCGGCTGGCCTGGGTACAGATCGCGGACCTCTCGCCCGCGCTGCTGCAGGCCATCGTGCTGAGCGAGGACCGGAATTTCCACGCCCACAGCGGCGTGGACTGGGGCGCGGTGGCGGGCAGCGCCTGGGCCAATTTGTGGAACACCCGCACGCGGGGCGCCTCCACCCTGACGATGCAGCTCGCCGGCCTGATTGACGAGGACCTGGCCCGCCCCGCCGGGGGCCGCAGCCTGCGCCAGAAGATCGGACAGGTGCTCACCGTGCGCGAGCTCGAGGCCGCTTGGAGCAAGAGCCAGATCCTTGAGGCCTACCTGAACCGCGTGCCCTTCCGCGGCGAGCGGGTCGGCATCGGCGCCTTGTCGCAGACGCTGTTCGGCAAGCACCCGGGCGGGCTCGACGCCCAGGAATCGGCGATCGCCGCGGCGCTGCTGCGCGCCCCCAATGCGCCCGCTGCCGACGTGGCCCGGCGCGCCTGCGGCGTGCTGCAGGCGCAGCAGCTCGGCTGCACCGGGCTCGAGGGTCTGACGAGCGCGGCGCTGGCCCGCCGGGGTGGCCTGCCGCTGGGTGAGCAGCTGGCGCCGCACTATGCGCAGCGGCTGCTGCGCGAGGGAGCTCCTCATGCCCTGGTGAACCGGGATGGCCGCGCGGGTCATGGTGGCCGCGACGGCCGTGCCGAGCTGCGCACACCGCTCGACGCCCGCCTGCAGCGCATCGCCATCGCCAGCCTGCGCCAGCAGCTGGCCGAGCTGGAGGGCCGCCATGTGCAGGACGGCGCGGTGCTGGTGCTCGACAACGCCAGCGGCGAGGTGCGGGCCTGGGTGGGCTCCAGCGGCGCGCTGTCGCAGGCCGCCGAGGTCGACGGCGTGCTGGCCCGGCGCCAGCCGGGCTCCACGCTCAAGCCCTTCGTCTACGGCTTGGCCTTCGAGCAGCGGCTGATCACGCCGGCCACCCTGCTGGACGACTCGCCCGCGCAGATCGCCACCGCCGCGGGCCTGTACCTGCCGCAGAACTACGACCGCCAGTTCAAGGGCTGGGTCAGCGCCCGCAGCGCGCTGGGCGCCAGCCTCAACGTGCCGGCCGTGCGGGTGGGCGCGCTGCTGGGCCCCGACGCCCTGTTCGAGCGGCTCAACGCTTTCGGCCTGGCGCTGCCGCACAGCGGCGGCCATTACGGCGCCTCGCTGGCCCTGGGCAGCGCCGATGTGAGCCTGCTCGCGCTGACCAACGCCTACCGGACCCTGGCCAATGGCGGGCTGCTGGCGCCGGTCGCGCTGCGGCTGACGGACCCCGGCGCCACGCGTCCGGCGGCGCGGCGCGTGGCCAGTGCCGCCGCCACCCACCTCGTGACCGACATCCTGGCCGACAACAACGCACGCGTGCTCACCTTCGGACTGGACAGCGTGCTGACCACGCGCGGCTTCGCCGCTGTCAAGACTGGCACCAGCAAGGACCTGCGCGACAACTGGTGCCTCGGTTACACCGACCGCTACACCGTCGGCGTGTGGGTCGGCAATGCCGATGGCGACGCAATGCAGGGTGTCAGCGGGGTGAGCGGCGCCGCGCCCATCTGGCAGGCGCTGGTGCGGGCGCTGCACGAGGGCTCGCCCTCGCGCTCACCGCTGCCGCCGCCCGGTGTGCGCGAGGCGCGCGCGGTCTTCGACGGTCCGCGGGCCGAGCCGTCACGCCCCGAGCGCTACCTGGCCGGCACCGAGCCCTCGCCGCGGCGCACGGCCGCCGCCCTGCCGGTGCCTGCCGCCACCCGGCCGCAGCGCTTCGGCATCACCCATCCGCTGGAGGGCAGCCTGTTCGCGCTCGACCCCGACATCCCGCCCGCGGCCCAGCGCATCCGCTTCGAGGGCGAGGCGGGCACCTGGGTGATCGACGGCCGCCGGCTCGGCCACGGTGAACGCTGGCCCTGGTCGCCCCTGCCCGGCCCCCACCGGTTGCAGCTGATCGGACGCGACGGTCGGCTGCTGCAGACGGTGAATTTCGAGGTGCGCGGCGCGCGCTGGAAGACCGCTGCCCGAGCGGCTGCGGCGCCCCCGGCGGCCCCCTGAGCCGAATGGCCGCGGTGCGGCAGCCTGTAGCACCCGAGCCGCCTGCGGCCCCTGGCGCCCCAGGGTCACTGCGCCCCCGAGCGATCGGCCGCCGCGCGGCGGGGTGTTTTACAGGGCGCCGCGCCCCAAGGTGATGGCCAGGCCGGCCAGCGCGCAGACCGCCAGCAGCGGCATCACCCCGACCTTGAAGCGGAACAGGGCCAGCGCGGCCCCGGCGGTGATCAGCGCCGAGACGGCGTCGAAGCGTCCCCCGGGTCCCTCGGGCCAGAGCACATGGGCCGCGAAGAACAGCGCCAGGCTCAGGATCACGCCCACCACCGCGGCAGTGATCCCGGTCAGCGGCGCGGTGAAGCCCAGCCGTCCCCGCGTGGCCTCAACCAGCGGGCCGCCGGCCAGGATGAACAGGAAGGAGGGCAGGAAGGTGAAGAAGGTGGCCACGCAGGCGGCGGTGGCCGCGCCGAGGAAGAGCGCCTCCGGCCCCATGACCTGCTGGAGCCAGCCACCGAGGAAACCCACGA
>CAISYQ010000352.1 GCA_903889735.1 uncultured Methylibium sp. | reverse complement strand
TCATCAAGGTCGAGGCCACCAAGTTCACCGAGGTGGGCTATGTGGGCAAGGATGTCGATTCGATCATCCGCGATCTGGTCGAGATCGCCATCAAGCAGGCCCGCGAGGCCGCCATCCGCACCCACCGCACCCGCGCCGAGGACGCGGCCGAGGAGCGCCTGCTCGACGTGCTGGTGCCGCCGCCGACCCATGGCGCGGGGGGATTCGGCATCGCCACGCCCGCGCCGCCCTCCGCGGACAGCGCCGCGCGCCAGACCTTCCGCAAGCGGCTGCGCGAGGGCTCGCTGAACGACAAGGAGATCGAGCTCGAGGTGGCCGAACCGCGGGCGACCGTCGAGCTGCTGGGCCCGCCCGGCATGGAGGACATGGCCGAACAGCTGAAGGGGATGTTCGCCAACCTCGGCACCGCACGGCGCAGCACCCGCAAGCTCAAGGTCGAGCAGGCCCTGAAGCTGCTGGTGGAGGAGGAGGCCGCCAAGCTGGTGAACGAGGACGAGATCAAGGCGCAGGCCCTGGCCAGCGCCCAGGAAAACGGCATCGTCTTCATCGACGAGATCGACAAGGTCACCTCGCGGGGCGAGGCCGGTGGCAGCGGCGCCGAGGTGTCGCGCCAGGGCGTGCAGCGCGACCTGCTGCCGCTCGTGGAGGGCACCACGGTCACCACCAAGCACGGCATGGTGCGGACCGACCACATCCTCTTCATCGCCTCAGGGGCCTTCCACCTGTCGCGTCCGAGCGACCTGATCCCCGAGCTGCAGGGGCGCCTGCCGATCCGCGTCGAGCTCGCGCCCCTGGGCGTGGCGGACTTCGAGGCCATCCTCACCCAGACCCAGGCCAGCCTGACGCGCCAGTACGCGGCGCTGCTGGCGACCGAGGGCGTGCAGCTGGACTTCCAGCCGGACGGCATCTCCCGGCTGGCGCAGATCGCCTTCGAGGTCAACGAGCGCACCGAGAACATCGGCGCCCGGCGCTTGTCCACCGTGATGGAGCGGCTGCTGGAGGAGGTGAGCTTCGGCGCGCCCGGGCTGGCCGGTCACACGCTGGTGATCGACGCCGCCTATGTGGACGGCAAGCTCGGCGCACTGGCGCAGAACGAGGATTTGTCCCGCTTCATCCTCTGAGCGGGCGCAGGACCGGGCGGCGCCGCGCCCGCCTTCCGAAGGCTTCAGGAAAACCGGGGCCGCCCGGTGTCTTTCGGAGAACGCTGCTCGGTTCGGCCCGGCTCAGGACTGCGACCGCTGCGCGGCGATGCTCAGCAGGCCGTCGAAAATCAGCGTGTCCGCCAGCTCGTAGGGGATCGCCAGTGCCGGGGCCACCTTCCAGCCGGCGCCGCCGGTCACGATGCAGTGCGGGGCCCGGCCGCAGCGGCGTTGCAACTCACGGTACATGCGCTCGATCGCACCGGTGATCGCGTAGGTCCCGCCGCTGGTGAGCGCGTCGCTGGTGTTGGTGGGGAAATCGCGCACTTCCCCGGTCGGCACCCGCAGCCCGGCCGTGCCGGCCTCCAGCGCCTTGAGCATGATGCCGTGGCCGGGCAGGATGAGCCCCCCCAGGAAGCGCCCGGTTTCGTCGACCGCATCCACCGTGACGGCGGTGCCGGCCATCACCACCAGCGCCGGCCCGCTGCGTCCGGCCGCCAGCAGACGCCCGCGCGCCCCGATCACCGCAACCCAGCGATCGCTGCCCAGGCGGGTCGGGTGGTCGTAGCCGTTGATCACCCCGGCCTCGGCGGCGCTGGAGACCACCCAGCGCGGCGTCACATCCCAGAGCTCAAGCTGCTCCTCGACGCGGTGGCGCACCGCGTCGCCGGCCACGCAACAGCCCAGCATCGAGGTCGGCGGCGCCAGGCGGGCCCAGTGCCCACCGGGGTCGGAGAGCTGGTCGATGGTCTCCAGGAACACCGCCCCCTGGGCCAGCAGCGCGCTGCCGGGCTGAGGGCCCGCGTACTGGGCCCATTTGAGGCGCGTGTTGCCAATGTCGATGGCGAGCAGGGTCATGGCCGGGGCAGTTGATCGATCGGCGGGATTCTTGGGCGGCGCCATTGTGGCGCGGTTACCTCGCCCACCCGACGGCAGCCGCCTGATAGCATGCAGTTTGGTTGACGTTTACGTAAAGGTCAACCGCAAGTTCCCGCCCCACCCGATCCCCAGGAACCGCCATGACCGACCTGTCCACCGACCCCAAGGCCCTCGCCGACTACCGCCCGACCCACAAGGTGCGCTTCGTCACCGCGGCGTCCCTGTTCGACGGCCATGACGCCTCGATCAACATCATGCGGCGCATCCTGATGGGCATGGGCGCGGAGGTGATCCACCTGGGCCACAACCGCTCGGTCGACGAGGTGGTGACCGCCGCGCTGCAGGAAGACGCCCAGGGCATCGCCGTCAGCTCCTACCAGGGCGGGCATGTCGAGTACTTCAAGTACATGGTCGAGCTGCTGCGCCAGCGCGGCGGCGAGCGCATCCAGGTCTTCGGCGGCGGCGGCGGCGTGATCGTGCCGGCCGAGATCCAGGAGCTCGCCGACCACGGCGTGCGCATCTTCAGCCCCGAAGACGGCCAGCGCATGGGCTTGGCCGGGATGATCGGCGAGATGGTGATGCGTTGCGACCGCGACCTCACGACCCAGGCGCCGCAGAGCCTCGACGCCGTCCGCGGCCACGGCGAGGCCGCCTGGCGGGCGCTGGCCCAG
>CAISYQ010000351.1 GCA_903889735.1 uncultured Methylibium sp. | reverse complement strand
TCCTCAAGACGTTGTGACTATGCGCAGAACCCGGTCGCCGACTCCATCCCCATCACGAGGAAGACTCGGCGCTCGATCAGCCCAAGCTGTTCATAACTGGGACCTGTGCATAACGGCCACGAGCCGTCTTTGGCTACTGTCCGCTCGCGGGTTCTACGACGGCGGCGACTTGTCCCGTTCGCAGTGATCTGGTACGAGCAGCTCAGTGCTTGGGCTCGGTCTTGCCGGCTGCCAGCGCACGCACCGGCGCATTCACATCGATGGTCTCGCGCTTTCCGTCCTTTCCTTCGATGACGAGCTTGACCGGTACCGTGTCGCCGGCCTTCAGCGCCTGCTTCAGGTCGATCAGCATCACGTGGTAGCCACCGGGCTTCAGATCGACTGCCTTGCCTGCAGGCAGGTCGAGGCCAGGAATGGCCCGCATCTTCATCACGTCGCCTTCCATGGCCATCTCGTGGATCTCGACGATGCTGGCCACGGGGGACGAGGCCGAAACGAGCTTGCCGCCACCGGTCGAGGTGATCTGGGCGAACATGCCGGTCGCCTTCTGCTGCGGCACCGTGCCGCGGACCCAGGGATCCTTCACCGTGGTCTGGGCGTGCGCTGCCCACTGCGCAGCGACCAAGGCCAAGGCGACAGCGAAGCGATGGGAGGTCTTCATGGTCAGTACTCCTTCGGGTTGAGTGTGGAACAAGGCTTGAAGCGAATGTGTCAGAGCGCCCTCATGCACCCAGCGCCGTCTTTGCCGACGCGCGCATGTCGGCCCGCAGCGCGTCGAACATCGAGCCCATCATCTGGTGCACTTCGGTCGGCGCCGTTTTCGGTGTCCCCGCATTGAACGGCGGCTGTGGCGCGTACTCGGCGAGCAGTTGTACGCCCTGCGCGTAGGGCTTGTCACGCAGACGGGCCACCACCGACAGCCCGAGGTCCAGGCCTGCGGAGACCCCCGCGCCCGTGACGAGCTTGCCGTCCCATACGACTCGCTCATCCACCGGCACCGCTCTGAAGTCCTTCAGCAGTGCATGCGTGGCCCAGTGGGTCGTGGCGCGCTTGCCGCGCAGCAGCCCTGCCTGGCCGAGGATCATCGAACCCGTGCAGACGGAGGCAATGAGCTTGGCACGGCGCGCGCGGTCGGCGATCCAGGCGATCTGCTTCGGGTCCTGCATCACCTTGAGCGTGCCCTGGCTGCCGCCCGGCACGAACAGGATGTCCAGGTCCGCGGGCACTTCGGCCAGCGTCAAGTCGGGGATGAAGGTCAGGCCGGCGTCGCTGCGGACAGGATCTTTGGAGGCCGCCACAAGATGCACCTTGGCGCCCCACAGGCTCGTGAACATGTAGTGCGGCCCGACCAGGTCCAGCGCCGTGAACTCCGGGTAGATGAGCATCGCAATCTGCTCCTTGCCCATCCACTCCGGCGGGAAGGCGCTCATGTCGTGGGTGAGGGTCGCATCCGCCTTTGGCGCTGGCGCCGACTCGGCGGCGCGGGTGGCACCGGCCGCGGAGCCTGCCAAGCCAGCAGCCGCCAGATGGCGCAGGAAGTCGCGTCGTTGTTGTGTCATCTTGGTCCCTTCAGTAGTCCAGGCGCAGGGTCACGGACGCCGTGCGCGGTGCGCCAGGCTGGATCCAGTCCTTCACCAGCGGATGGCTGCCGCTGTAGTAGACCTTGTCGAACACGTTCTTCAAGTTGAACTGCACCGAGCCTTTGCCGCTTCCGGCCTTGAAGGCGTAGGACGCCATCGCGTCGACTCGACCGTAGCCCGGGAGTTGGAAGGAATTTGCGTTGTCCCCTTGGCGCTGACCCTGGAAGAACACACCGGCACCGGCAGCCCAAGCTTCATCGAACATCCATCGGCCCCACAGGCTGCCCGAGTTTCGGGCAGTGTTGGCCAGGCGCGTACCCTGGTAGATCGGGTCATGGGTCACCTTCGCGTCGAGGTAGGTGTACGAAGCCATCAGCGAGAGCTGGGGAGACACTTGTCCGATGGCATCCACTTCGAGGCCTCGCGAGCGTGCCTCCCCGATCGTGGTCACGTTCGGGTACAGGCTGAAGTCGGCACGGTTGCGCTTGACCAGTTCGAACACGGCCACGGTGGTGTTGAGCTTGCCGTCGAGGGCCACCTGTTTCCAACCGAACTCGATCTGTCGCGCGCGCTCCGCTTCGAGTGCGCTGCCGTCGGCGGGATTGCGTCCGTTGTTGGCAGCAATGGAGTCCTGGTATTGCGCGTACAGCGTCTGATTCGGCATGAACTCCCAGACCACACCCACACGCGGCGTCGTGAACGACTTCTTGTTGGGCTCAATGCCAGGCGTGAGGCTGTAGAGGGCTTCGGTACGGTCGTGCCTCAGCGCGAACACGCCGTGCCAGCCGCCGCCCAACGCGATCTGGTCCTGCAGTGTCAGGCTGGTCCACTTGCTGTGGTCGTCGACCGGCAGCGGGAAGCTCGTGTCCAGCGCCGGGCCGTTGCCGAGCGTCGGGTTCAACACATCGACCGAACTCACCTGGGTGAAGTACAGGTCTCCCGTCTTCTTCGTGCTGTAGTGATCGACTTCGACCAACAATTTGTGCTGCAAGCCGGCGATCTGCACTTCGCCGATCAGGTCGACAGTGGCCTGGTCGAGCTTGACTCGGCCGTCGGGACGCACGTAAAAGTAGTAGCGGCAAAGCGTGGTCAGGCCCGCAGAGTTGTCGCAGGTCTCCGTGCCGAGACCGTAGTTCTCTCGATACGGCCAGATGTCCACTTCGCGCGTCTTGGCCCGCATCGACACCACCCGACCCTTCAGCGTCCAATTCGGTGCGATCTTGGTCTGCGCATCCAGCAGAACCGAGTCGCTGGTGATCGACGAGAGGTCGGGCGAGTCGTTGTACTGCCGCGTGCGCGGCAGGTTTGCCGGCCGGGTGCCGTCGGCCGGGATACCGAAGTCATTGCGGTACTTCTGGGCGTTGTGGTCCACGGTCAGCGCCACGCGGGTGTCGGCATCCGGCACCCACGCGAGCGTGCCGCTGAAGGCTGCCAGCTTGTTCACGACGAAGTCGCGGTTCGAGCCGCCCTTGTCATAGGAGACGGAGGCGCGGCCGAGCAGGGTCTTGTCGGCATTCAGTGCGCCGCCGCCTTCGACCACGGTGCGCGACAAGCCGTACTGGCCGATCGTCTGCTCCAGCCCGAGACGCGGCTGCGCGGACAAGGCCTTGGGCACCACGTTGACCAGGCCGCCGGGTTCGGAGCGCCCGTACAGCACCGACGCCGGCCCCTTGACCACCTCGACGGAATCCACGTTGGCCATGTTCAGGGGCACGCCCATGACCTTGACACCGTTGACGAAGTACGACGACATGCCCGACATGTTCCCGGAAGCCGTCATCGATGTGGTCTGGAAACCGCGCAGGATCAGCAGCGGCTGAGCGCTGCCGTTGAAGCCGAAGTCGGTGCCGACACCGGCCACGTTGCGCACAGCATCGGTCAGCGTCAGCGCCTTCTGGTCATTCAGCACGGCTCGTGGCACGACCTGCACGGACTGCGGCGTGAGCAGGATGGGCGTGTCGGTCTTGGTGGAGGTCGACGTGGGCGGCGGCTGGTAGGTCTGCGCGGTACCCGTGATCTCCACCCGCTGGAGTTCGGTCGGCGTCGCGGGTGTGGTTTGTGCCCAGGCGGCGACACATGCACTGGCCAGCATGTTGAAAGCGAACAGCGGCTTGGCGCTTCCTCTGGTAGGACGGGACATCTTCTTTCCTTTGTTGTTCAGCGGCGTTGGTGATGCGGGGAGAGCCATGCGACGTGTGTGCGTCTGATGTGTCGGACGAGCCGCTTGCGCCTCCAGATCGTCGGGATCAATGCTTGTGCTCGGGCGGGTGCTGGCCGTTCGCATCCATGCGAACGACGCCGTCGAAGGTGGAGAACTTGGCGCGCTGCGCGGCCGGCAGCTTGGCCTCGGCGGTCGCGAGACCCTTTGCGAGCGAATCCGCGTCGGCCGGAGAGAGGCCGGCTTCGCGCAGCACCTTGGCCTGCTTGAGTCCGTCGCCCGCGCACAGCGTGATGTGCCACTCGGCGCCACGTCGAAACAGGAGAGCTCGTCCACCTCGTTCGCCCTGCGCCCAACCAGCTACCGCATGCACGCCGACGACGACCACGGGATCCACGACCAAACGGGCCTCGGGCTTGTCAAAGGTGGTCATCAGCACGCGACGGATCGAAGCCTGATCGGCAGTGACGTCTGCGGCGGCGACGCCCAGGCTGGCGCAAACGATCACGGCGGCCAACCCTTGTCGAAGGATCAAGCGGATGAGATTCATGGGGAAGCTCCTTGGTGTCAAAGGCTGAAGTTGATGCCGACTTGGCCGGATCGGCCAGGCATGGGGTAGCCGGGGCGATAGGCATAGCGGCGATCGGCGAGGTTCTCCAGCGCCACGAAGACCTCGCCGCGCGGTCCCAGCACCGGCAACGCGTAGGCGGCCCGAAGGTTGAGTACCGCGAAGCCGCCGACCTGCGCCGTATTGGGCGCGCCATCGGCGCGGGCCTTGTTCAACACGAACATCGCGCTCTGCGCTTGTGCGTCACCGCTGACCCGCCATGCGCCGTCCCGCCATGTGATGCCTGCCGCCAGCGCACGCTTCGGTGCGTAGGGCAGATCCGCCAGCGTGCTGTCCAGCAGGGTCACTCCGGCAAAGCTGCTCCATGCCGTGTTCCACTGCTGCTGCCAGGTGGCCTCCAGGCCGCGGACGCGGTAGTCGCCAAGGTTCGTAAAGCTCGGCAGCGCAACGGCAGGTGGGAACGCAAAGACGTAGCGGTTCTTGAGGCTGTCGCTGAAAGCCGAGACGTCCAGGCTTTTGCCCCTGGCGGGTGACCACCGCGCACCCAGTTCGACGTGGTCCATCTGCTCCGGCTTGAGGCTGCGCCAGCTCTCGGGCGCACCCGCCAGCGGCGGCACGATGGCGTTGAGCAGCGCGGCGTCCAGCCCAGGGTGGTTCAGGCCGCGGGATGCGTTCATGCGAAGGGCCAGCGCGTCGCCCTGGGCGAGGACCAGCCCGGCGTGTGGCGCGCTGCTGTTGCCGTAGACGTTGTGCCGGTACAGGCGCACGCCGGCCGACGGCGTCAGCGTCCAGCCGGCGCTGAGGTCCAGCGTGTGCGCGATGGCGGCATGTGGCGAGGTTAGGCGCAACGAGACGCCATCGAAGGCCGTGAAGCCGTTGAAGGCCACGCTGCCCTGCATGTGGTCGATGTCCAGACCGGCAACGAGTTCGCCGCCCGTCCACGGTTGCGCGGTTTCTCGCCAGCGCAGCCCCGACAACTGGAAGTTGCTGTGGACCACGGCGGCTGTCGGGTTGTCCCAGTGGCCCGTGCCGCGGTTGTCGTACAGCTGCACCCGCCCCTGCCAATGGCCGTGATCGTGGGCCAGCGACACCGACCCCAGCGTGCCGCGTGTGTTGAAGGTTCCGGTCTTCGAGGCCGGGTCGCCCTCAAGCCCTGGGTCGCTGACCTTGTTGTCGGCGCCGATCAGCAGCGCACCGACGCTCCACTGCGGATTGAGGCGAACAGAGCCTCTGGCCATCAGGTTGTCCAGCTTGCCGTCGGCATCGTCGCGATGCCCGTTGGATCGCGCGTGTCCTTGCGCAATCGTGAACTCACCGCCGCTCGCGCGTACGCTCACGTCGGCCTGCTCGACCAGCGTCGAGAAGCTGCCCGCCGAGACCCGGAGGTTGCCCGCGACGCCATCCTGGCGCGCGCGGCGCGGCGTCAGATCGATCGCGGCGAAGGTGTTGCCGAAGGTCTGCGGCTGCGGTCCTTTGTAGACCGTGATGCGCTCCATGCCGCCGATGGGCAGCAGGTCGAGCAACGCGTGGTTCCAGACCCCCATGTAGAACGGGATGCCATCGACATAGGTCTTGATCTCGCTGCCGGGGCGGCTCGCGCCCAGGCCGCGCACGTAGACCGCACCGCCCTCGTCGCCCCCGAAGGAGCCCACGGGGTTGAAGCGCGAGACCGTGACGCCGGGGGTGCGTCGCAGGGCGCTCGAAAGGTCGATGGCATTGAGTTCACGCACCTGGCTCTCGCCGATCTCCGTGGACAGGCTGCCGAAGGCGTCAGTGCGATTGCTCTCGATGATGGGCGTGCCAGTGACCTCCACCCGTTGCAGTTCCGTGGTCTGTGCGTGGGCGGCAAACGCCAGCCATGCGGCGCTGGCAACAAGCGTCATGCGGCAGGGGGCCGTCGTGTTCATGGGTATCTCCTCGGATCGTGTGAAAGGGGTGTCAGTGCTTGTGCTCGGCTGCGCCGGGATGTGACGCAGAGCCTCTGGGCTTTTGCACCCAGACGGTCACCTCGCGCTCACCGGCCTTCTGAAATCGCAGGGTCAAGGGAAACCGGTCGCCCTCCGTGAGCTGCCGCTTGAGGTCGATCAGCATCAGGTGGACCTCGCCGCCGTGGCGCAACTGCAGCTCGACCTTGGGTGGCAGATCGATGCCTTCGATGGCGCGCATGCGCATCACCTGGCTGGCATCGACGACGCTTCGATGAATCTCCACCGTGCGCGCGACCGGGGTGCTGGCGCCGATCAGCCGGTCGGGGGCGTCGCCGGTGTTGCGAATGCTGCGCAGGTAGGCTGCGCCATTGACGGCGCCTGCTGGCGTCGGTGTCGCATACGGGTGATCGATGCGCAACGGGCCCAGCCTGAAGTCGTGCGCCGCGAGCGGTCCGGCCAACACGGCGAGGCATGCTGCGACCAGTAAGGCGAAGGCGCGATGTCGTAAGCCAGCTGCGCGTGTCATGGGCTCTCCTTCAGGAGTCGCGTGATGTCGGCGGCCAACGACGCCGCGTCCTGCTCGTGCCGCACGGCAAGCCTCAGCCGACCGGTGGGATCGAACACGTAGCTGGTGGCCGTGTGGTCCATCGTGTAGCTGCCACCGGTGGGCACCTTTTGATAGAACACCTTGAAGGACTGCGCCATGGAGGCCGTCGTGGCCTGATCAGCGTGCAGCCCGATGAAGCTCGGGTGGAACGCCCGCGTGTATTCGCGCAGCACGGCGGGCGTGTCCCGTTCGGGGTCCACGGTGACGAAGATCACCTGCAGCTTCGTGGCCTGCGCGCCGAGGCGTTGCATCACCGCGGCTGCACGCGACAGGGCCGTCGGGCAGACGTCGGGGCATTGGGTGAAGCCGAAGAACAGCAGGACGCAACGGCCGCGGAAATCCGCCAGTTGCACGGTGCGGCCGTCTGCGTCCTGCAAGCGGAAGTCGCGACCCCAGTCGGCCCCGCTCACGTCGATGGACTGGAACGGCACGTCTCCACCCCGGCGCTCGCACCCGCCGAGCGCGAGCAGCGCAACGCTCACCGCCGCGCAGGACAGCGCGTCGCGGCGGTTCAGCGGGGCGGAGTGGCGTCCGGCCTGGATCATGTCAGCGGGACTCCCACGGCCGAGTGATCTCGACCCGTTGCGCCCACGCCGGCAGCGGCGCGACTTCCATCGTGTTCGCAGGCGGCGCCGGCACCCGCTCTCTCGGCTCGAGCGTGGCGTCCGGTGCGGTTGCACTCGCGACGGTGAGTGGCGGCATGGGTGGGCCTACGAATCCGCCGCCAACGATCAAGGCCAACGTATAGGTCGCTCCGACGGCGCCCAGATGCAGGGCGACAAACAGCCGCACGCGTCGACGCTGATTGCCCTCGGGCGCATTCGATGGCGCTGGAGCCTCGGGCTTCACAGGTCGACTCCCGTTAGCCCTCTGTCCGCCCGCCGGATCGCGGGCAGTGGCTCGTGGCAAGGCAGCGGTGCTCCACCGTGTTCTTGGACAGGCACGAGTTCCATGCGCACGGAAGGCCCTGCATGCGCCAGGCTGACGAGCGCCTTGACTTCGGCCGCGCTGTAGGCCGGCGCGATGTGCCCGGTCACGACCTGCCAGCCGGACCAGAGCACCCAGGCTGCCAGGCCCAGCGCGGCCCCGATGTTGATGTGCGTCATGACTCGCATGACGCGTTCGATGAAGTTCACGAAGTTCTCCTGCTGCCGGACGGCTTCAAGCCGAGACCCGGCGATCGACGAGCGCGATGGCCGGTCAGGACGACCGGCTCATCGCAGCGTTCAGGCGATCAGGAGAACAGCGGGGGTGCGCGAGGCTGCGCACTCACCCAGGCATGCAGGGTTCGAGGCGCGGCCAGGAAGGCCAACGGAAACTCGTACGCCAGCCGTGCAGGCAGTTGCGCCGAATCGTTCGCGGGAGGCAGGCCCAGGGCCGGCGTGTGGATG
>CAISYQ010000350.1 GCA_903889735.1 uncultured Methylibium sp. | reverse complement strand
CCCAGTCGGTGAAGGCGCGCACGCGGGCCTCGCCGCCCGGCCCCTCGCCGGCCACGGCCAGGCGGTAGCTGACGCGGCTGGCCGGCTGGACCAGCCCGGTGGCTGGCAGGTCGGCCACGTTGAGCATGACGCGGGGTGCGATGCTCATGAAACCGGCCCCGCGGTCGGGCTCCAGCGCGATCAGCGCGGCGATGCGCAGCGGAGCGTCGCCAAGCAGCAGGGGATCGCCCGGCCGCAGGTTCAAAGAATCCAGCACCGCCCCCTCGACCCAGGCCGTGCCCGGTTCCGGGGCGCCGGCCGCTGCGCGCTCCTCGCCGCCTGGGAGCGAGCGCAGCATCACCCGGCCGCGCAGGGGGTAGCCCTCGCTGACCGCCTTGACGGCGACCAGGCGGCTGGCGCCGCCGCGGTCCTGCGGGGCGCGGGCCATGCTGGGAAAGCCCACCGTGCGGGCCACCGCCAACCCCTCGGCGCGGGCCCGCTCGACCAGCGCCGCGGGGGCCGGCTGGTCGCTGGCGACGATGGCATCGCCACCCAGCAGCTGCCGCGCATCGCGGGCCAGACCGCGGTTGAGCCGGTCGGCGAAGAAACCGACCGCGGTGAGCGCCGCCACCGCCAGCATCACCGCGACGATCAAGAGGCGCAGCTCTCCCGCCCGGAAATCCCGCAGCAGCTGGCGGCCGGCGAGCGCGGCGACCGAGGGCGGTTGCCGAGGGGCGGACGGCGGGTGGTGGGGCATGGGATTCGGCTTGTGGCTCGACATGTGAGTCGGCAGGGAGGTCGACAAATCGGACGACATGCGGGACGGCGGCGGGGCAGGGATCGAGGAGAAAACGTTGGTGAAGGACGGAGGACGGGCAGGGCAGGTCTTCGACCGCCCACTCTCGGAACGGTAACCGAGAGGCGGGGGCAATTTGGTGAGCGGGGGCATGGCCGGTGCCCAGAGCGCGGGTCCGCAGGATCACGGGCGGGCAAGCACGGTCAAACGCGGTCAGCGGGAGTCCCTGGCCATGCAGAGGTCTGGCTGCCGACGGCACCTGGGGCGGCAGTGGGCGCGGCCAACTCGACGCACCGACAGTTGCAGGCGGCACCGGCCCAGGCATCGGCTGGCGCCTCTCCCCCAGGGGGCGGGGTGCCAGCCAAGGGATGATGAAATGCCAGCGCGCATCCCCACTTGCTGAGCATGATCCCGAACCCGCCCCTGCCCGCCCTCTTCCTGTCCCATGGCTCGCCGATGCTGGCGATCGAGCCGGGCGCCACCGGCGCCTTCCTCGCGCGGCTGGGTCCGGCGATCGAGGCCGCCTTCGGCCGGCCGCGGGCCATCGTGGTGGTGTCGCCGCACACCCCGGCGCCGCAGCCGGTGGTGCTGGACAGCCCGGCGCACCATGCGGTGCACGACTTCGGCGGATTTCCCGAGGCGCTGTACCGGCTGCGCTACGAGCCGCCCGGGTCGGCGGCCGTGGCGGAGCGGGTGATGGCCTTGCTGACCGCCCGTGGCCTGCAGCCGCAGCGCAGCCCCGAGGCCGGGCTGGATCACGGCGTCTGGACGGTGCTGCGCTTCGCCTGGCCGGGTGCCGACCTGCCGGTGGTGCCGGTGGCCTTGTCGCCCGACCAGCCTCCCGCCGCCCAATGGGCGCTGGGCGAGGCGCTCGCACCGCTGTGCGCCGAGGGCGTGCTGGTGATGGGCTCGGGCAGCCTCACCCACGATCTGCGGCGGCTCTTTGCCGTGCGGCCGATGCCGGCCAGCGACGCCCCAGAAGAGGCCGATTGCGCCGCCTTCCGCGACTGGGTGGCCGGGCGCTGTGCGGCGCGCGACCGCGAGGCCCTGATCGACTACCGCCGCCGCACGCCCCTGGGCGCCGCCCTGCACCCGACCGACGAGCATTGGCTGCCCTTCTACATCGCGGCCGGCGCCGGCGGTTTCGAGGCCGTGCCGCAGCGGCTGCACGCGGGCGTGACCCACGGCTCGCTGGCAATGGACGCCTACGGCTTCGGGCCGGGCGCGGAGCGGTTGGCGCAGGCCTTGGCGGTGCTGCGCTGAGAGACCGTGGCGGCGAGTGGCGCGTCGAGTGGGGCGCCGAGAAGTGCGCCGAGAGGGGCGCCGAGAGGTGCGGCGACAGACGGCGACGCCCCCCGCGCCACGCCCCCGTGCCACGAGAGAGCAGCCGGGGGATGCGCCCCGGTTGGTCCACGCCCCACGCTCAGGTGATCAGCAGCGCCCGGAAATCGTTGACGTTGGTGTAGGTCGGCCCGGTGCTGACCAGGTCGCCGATGCCGGCGAAGAAGGCGTAGGCGTCGTTGGCGTCGAGCCGCTCCTGGGCCTTGAGGCCGGCCGCGGCGGCGCGGGCCAGCGAGTCGGGGGTGACCAGGGCCCCGGCGTTGTCTTCCACGCCGTCGATGCCGTCGGTGTCGGCCGCCAGCACATGCACGCCCGGCTCGCCCTGCAACGCGATGGCGGCGCCGAGCAGGAACTCGGTGGCGCGCCCGCCACGCCCGCCCTTGGACTTGACGGT
>CAISYQ010000349.1 GCA_903889735.1 uncultured Methylibium sp. | reverse complement strand
GACCGCATCGTCCCGCTTCGCGAGCCCGCTGCTGCGTGCAAGACCTGCAGCGCGCTCTGCAGTGCCGACAGGCCCTGCTCAGCCGACAGCAGGCCCATGCCCACGCGCTCCATGCGCTGCGCGATGCTCTTGTCCCGGGCCGCCATGCCGCCGTTCGCCCACGCGCCCCACTGCACGCTCAGCCCAGCCACGCCCGCCGCCTGTCGCGCGTGCGCCCATGCATCGAGCGCAGCGTTGGCGGCCGAGTAGTTGGCCTGGCCTGGCGAACCCATCAGCGCGGCAACCGACGAGAACAGCGCCGCGCTGCCCACCGGCTGCAGGCCCACTGTGGGGGCCAGGCGAGCCAGCGCGTCCACCTTGGGCGCCATCACAGCCGTCGCGCCCGAAGCCGTCTGGTTCGCCAGCGTCGCGTCCTGCAGCACGCCGCCCGCATGCATCACGACCGCCAAACGGCCGGCCCACCGCCCGCTGCCCGCCGCGGCGCCGGCCCGCCCAGCCGCCTCAGCCAGCAGGAGCGTGGACGCCGCCTCGCTGGCACTGGCAGCATCGCAGCGGCCCAGGCTCACCGCGGCATTCACCAGGCCGGCGGCCAGGAGCGCCGCCAGGCCCGACCGACCGTCCGGCCCAGCCGCGTGCCGGCCCGTACGGCCCACCAGCAGCACGCGGGCCGCAGCCCCCGGGCCCGACGCCCCGCTCTGCGCCAGCCACAGGCCCATCAGGCCGCCCAGCGCGCCCAGCCCGCCGCTCACCAGCGCCAAGTCCGACCCGCCCGCCTGCAGGCCCTGCGAGGCCGGCGCGCGGGCGCGCACCACCACCTTGCCCACGTTCCGGGCCTGGCTCAGGGCCCGCAGCGCCGCGTGCGCCGCGCCCAGCTCGTGCGCCACCGCAGGCGCCGGGCCCAGCGCGCCCTGGGCCGCGGCCAGCGACAGCCGCCACAGCGACCGCGCCACCTGACCCGCGGGCAGAAAGTCCAGCGCGATCAGGCTGTACGCCACGTCCGGCCGCTCGGCCGCCGTGCGCGCCGGGCTCCAGATGTCGCGCTTGGCAATCTCAGCCAGCTGGCCGCACAGCCCCAGCGCCGCCAGCGACGCGCCCACCATGCCGGCCGAGGTCAGCGAGTTGAGCACCGCGGCGGCGCCGCGCCCGCGCGTCACCTCGGCCGCCGTCGCCGCAAAGCCCGTGTCGCGCGACCCGGCCATGTGCCGCGCCCCCAGGCCGCGCAGCAGCGCCCGCTTCTGGCCAGAGCTGGCGGTGCCCAGCGGCCGCGCGCCCATGGCCAGCAGCGCGCTCACCGCCGCCAGGCCCACGCCGCCCGCGGCCGCGTGCACCAGCACCGTCTCGCCCGCGCGCACGCCCGCGGCCTGCCGCAGGGCCAGGTCCACCGTCACGCACACCGTCGGCAGCGCGGCCGCCTGTTCAAACGTCAGCGTGGCCGGCTTGGCCGGCAGCATGCTCGCCAGCGCCGTGCCATGCGTGCCCAGGCAGCCCGGCGCGAGGCCAAACACAGCCGCGCCTACCTCACCCGCGCCGCTTATCACCACGCCCGAGCAGTCCGCGCCCGGCGGGCCCGGGTCGCCCGGGTACATGCCGAGCACGTTGAGCACATCGCGGAAGTTGAGGCCAACGGCGCGCACAGAAATTTCTACGACTTCATTTAGCGCAGTCGGCAGCCCTGAGCCCTCCACGGCTGGCACCGCGCGTGGCAGCAGCGCCGCGAACGAGCCTCGGGGCGACGGCACCAGCGTCACCGCGCCCGCGACCATTGGCGCCACGCTCGGGAGGAGCCGGGCCACGCGCGCGGCCGCCCCCCGCTCTGCCCACCGCGACAGGCTGCCAGCGCCGGACGCGCCGCCGTCGTGGCCGCCGCCCGCGCTCCACGCGTCCAGATCGCATCCGGCAATGGCCGCATTCGGGAGCTCCTGCGCCGCCGTCCTCAGCAATCCCTGCAGCAGGCCGGACTCCGACCCCGCAGGGTCCCGTGCGGGCTCGGTCCCGCAGGGGTGCGCGTGGCGGGTGGCCAGGCTCAATGCCGGGGGCTGCGCCACCGCGCCCAGGCCCTGGAACACGTCCAGTGCGCGGGAGAGCACGGCCGCTGCAGCGCACGCCAGCCGCCCGCCTGAGGCCAGCCGCGCGCGCACCGAGCCGGCCGCCGCGTGCGGCTGTTCGCTTGCGCCCCCTGGCCCGCACGACAGCTCCACGCGCCCGGCCATGCCACTTGGGGTTCCAAGGCGATCGCCCAGCGCGCTCTCCGCGCCCACAACCTGCCATTCCAGCTCGTACAAACACGGAACAGCACCTGCCGCGGCCTCGCGGCTAGCCCCGCCGGTTGTGCGAGCGGCCGCTGCCGACTGCCGCGAGACGGCCTTGGCCTCCAGATCGCGCAGCTCTGCCGGGGCGGCTGGTCCTGCCGGGCCCTCCACCAAGCGGTGGCTGCTGAAGCTCGACAGAGGCGACTCGCCACCAGTCGCCGCCCGACCGCTTGCCACCGCATGCATCGTCGCGTCCGTTGCTGGAGCCCGCGAGCAGAATGCCCCGACTGCTGCAGGCACGCGCGTGACGCTACCTGCCGCGGCCCCTGCAGCACCCAGCTGCATGGCGCCATCCAGCGCAGCCGGGGGCGCCCAGCACCCTGACACCCACCAAAGCGTGCCAGCGCCAGCTTGCAGCGTCCCGACGGCCGTGGGGCCCGAACGAATCGCGGCCACTTCGCCACGGCCATCAGGCGCGTCTCCCACGACCTCGCAGGCCGCGGCCACAGGGACCGAGAGCCGCAGGCTTCCTGACACGTGGGCGCTCTGCCCGCGGCCGCCGCTGGCGATCTGGAAATGGCCCGTCTCTGTCGAGCCCAGCGTGACCTCCACCCGCAGGACCGCGAGCCGCACGCCAGGGGCCGCCAGGATGCAGGGCGTCGGGATGGCCAGCCCCACCAGGACCGCCAACCCCACAGGTGCATCGCCCAACAGCGCTCGGCCCGCGGCCCCAGCGAGCTCCAGGAAGCCCGCCGCCGGGAAGAGCGCCTTGCCGGCAACCACGTGATCCCACAAGTGCGCGTGCAGGCCGGCGCAGGCACCCAGATCCACATCCATCACCGCGCGGCCGCCGTCGACTGGGCCCAGCGCCCGCCGCAGCAGCGCATGCGCCGCGTTCGTAACCATCACGCGGTGCATGTGCCAGCCGCGAACAGAGTGAAAGCTTCGGGCGGAGATGGTTGCAGAGTTGCAGCCCACAAGCGCGTGCGCATTGGTGCCCTGGAACGCAAAGCTGCTCACTCCGAATTTGCCATTGCTATTGACG
>CAISYQ010000348.1 GCA_903889735.1 uncultured Methylibium sp. | reverse complement strand
GCGCTGGTCGAACGCGCGCTGGAGGTCAACGGCGACGTGCGCATCGCGCAGGCGCGGCTGCAGGAGTCCCGCGCCGGTCTGGCGCAGGCCGATGCGCAGGCGCGGCCCGAGCTGGGTCTGGGGGCGGGTGCGGTGCGCTCGGTGCGGCCCATCACCCAGCAGCCTGGCAGCTCGCGCGGCGAGCGCACCGGCAACGTCCTGGACGCTGGTTTCGTGGCGCACTGGGAGCTCGACCTGGTCGGGCGTTTCCGCCGCGGCAGCGAGGCCGCTTCGGCCTTGGTCGAGGCGGGCGAGGCGGGTCTCGGCGCGGCCCACACCTCGGTGGCCGCCGAGGTGGCCCGCAACTACCTCGAGCTGCGTGGCCTGCAGCTGCGCCGCCAGGTCACCGAGGCGGCGCTGCTCAATCAGCGCGAATCCCTGCGGATCGTGCAGGCCCGGCTGGACGCCGGACGGGGCACCGATCTCGACCTGGCGCGCGCCACCGCGCAGGTGGCTGGCACCGAGGCCGTGCTGCCCGCGCTGCAGGCGGCCATCGAGCGCAGCGTGTTCCGGCTGGCCACGCTCAGCGCCCAGGCGCCGCGCGGGCTGCTGGCGCAGCTCGCCACCCCCGCGCCGCTGCCCGGGCTGCCGGTCACCGACCTCGCGGCGCTGCCCCTGGGCACGCCGGTGCAATGGCTGCAGCGCCGCCCCGACGTGATCGCCGCCGAGCGGCAGCTGGCGGCCGCCACCGCGGCCATCGGCATCGCCCAGGCGGACCGCTTCCCGCGGCTGTCGCTCTCGGGCTTGCTGGGCTTGAACGCCGCCACCGTCAGCGGCCTGGCCCGCTCGGAGTCGGCGTTGGCCTCGCTGGGGGTGGGGTTCGCCTGGACGCCCTTCGACACCGGACGGATTCGCTCGCGCATCGCCGCCACCGAGGCCCGGGCACTCGCCGGCCTGGCCGCCTACGAGCAGGCGGTGGCGCTGGCGCTGGAGGAGACCGAAGGCGCCTTCAGCGGCTTCAACCGCAGCGCGCAGCGCGCCGAACTCCTGTTGCGCGCCGTGGCCAGCGCCGACGCGGCCGCGCGGCTGGCCCGCGAACGCTATGCGCTGGGAGCGTCCGATTTCCTCGCCGTGCTCGACGCCGAGCGCGAGGTGCTCGCCCACCGCGACCAATGGGTCCAGGCCCAGACTGGCACGGCCACCGCCTTGGTGGCGGTCTACCGGGCCCTGGGTGGCGGCTGGAGTCCGCCCGTCGAGCCGACCGCACCGCAGTCCGCCGGCGCCGTGGTGCCTACAACCTCAGCAGACCGCAGCGCCGGGCGCTGAGCCGGCGGCGAAATCCAAATCGGACCCACGCCGCGGCCGTTGCGGGCCGCCCGCTATCCGCTCGCCAGCTTGAACGCCGCCGTGCTCGCCCGAAGGTTGGGCAGGCGGCGAACGATGCGGCCCTCGTGCAGGCCGAATCGGTCGAGCACGCGCAGGCCGCAGCGTCGCGCGAGCTGCTCGAAGTCCTCGAGCGTGGTGACGCGGATGTTGGGCGTGTCGTACCACTGGTAGGGCAGCGCCTTGGTCACTGGCATGCGGCCACCCAGCACGCTCAGGCGGTTGCGCCAGTAGCCGAAATTGGGGAAGCTGACGATGCCGATGCGGCCCACGCGCACGGTCTCGCGCAGCATCTGCTCGGTGTTGCGCAGGTTCTGCAGCGAATCGAGCTGCAGAACCACGTCGAAGGCCTGGTCGGCGAAGATCGCCAGGCCTTCATCCAGGTTGCGCTGGATCACGTTGACGCCGCGCTGTACGCAGGCCAGCACCTGCGCGTCATCGATCTCCACGCCGTAGCCGCTGCAGCCCCGTGCCTCGCGCAGATAGGCCAGCATCTCGCCGGCGCCACAGCCGAGGTCCAGCACGCGGCTGCCCATGGGCACCAGCGAGCCGATCAATTCGAGATCCCGGCGCTTACTCACCGCTTCCTCCATCGCCGTTCGCGTCGCTGCCAGTTCCGTCCGTGTCCTTGGACATGCTGGCCTTGCGCCCGCTGCCCGCATCGGCCCCAGCGAGGGTCACGACGCCGGGGTCACGGGGTCGAGGGGTCGGGAGGGGCGCTTCTTCCGCACGGGCGATGCGCTCGAAGTAGGCCCGCAGAACGCCGTGGTAGCGCGGGTCGTCCATGAGGAAGGCATCGTGGCCATGCGGCGCGTCGATCTCGGCGGAGCTGACGTCGCGGTGGTTGTCGACCAGGGCCTTGACGATCTCGCGAGAGCGGTTGGGCGAGAAGCGCCAGTCGGTCGTGAAGCTCACCACCAGGAACTGCGCGGTGGCGGCGGCCAGCGCGGCGCTGAGGTCGCCGCCATGCTCGCGCGCCGGGTCGAAGTAGTCGAGCGCGCGGGTGATGAGCAGGTAGGTGTTGGCGTCGAAATACTCGCTGAACTTGTCGCCCTGGTAGCGCAGGTAGCTCTCGATCTGGAACTCGGTGTCCTGGGTGCTGTAAGCCAGCTCGGGCCTCAACATCTGGCGGCCGAACTTGCTGCCCATGACGTCGTCGCTGAGGTAGGTGATGTGGCCGATCATCCGCGCCACCCGCAGGCCGCGCTTGGGCAGCACGCCATGGGCGTAGAAATGGCCGCCGTGGAAGTCGGGGTCGGTGACGATGGCGCGGCGCGCCACCTCGTTGAAGGCGATGTTCTGCGCGCTGAGGTTGGGCGCCGACGCCACCACCACCGCGTGCCGCACGCGGGCGGGGTGGCGGATCGTCCACGACAGCGCCTGCATGCCGCCCAGGCTGCCGCCGATCACCGCGGCGAGCTGCTCGATCCCCAGCGCGTCGAGCAGCTGCGCCTGCGCATCGACCCAGTCCTCCACCGTGACCACGGGGAAATCGGCGCCCCAGGGGCGCCCGCCCGCGGCGGGGTCTGGGTTCAGGTGGGTCGGGCCGGTGGAGCCGAAGCAGGAGCCGGGGTTGTTGACGCCGATGACGAAGAAGTGGTCGGTGTCCAGCGGCTTGCCAGGGCCGACGAGGTTGTCCCACCAGCCCTCGCTGCGCTCCTGGCCTTGGTAGCGGCCGGCCACATGGTGCGAGGCATTGAGCGCATGGCACACCAGCACCGCATTGCTGCGAGCCGCGTTGAGCGTGCCATAGGTCTCATAGACCAGCTTGCATTGCGGCAGCACGGCGCCGCTCCTCAGCGGCAGCGGCAGCGGCAGCGTGAGGCTTTGCGGTGTGACGAAACCGACGGAACCCATGGT
>CAISYQ010000347.1 GCA_903889735.1 uncultured Methylibium sp. | reverse complement strand
CTTTCTTCATGCTCAACCACGACACCTTGCGCGACGCCAAGGGCAACCATGTCGACATGCTCGAGGTCGGTCGCTGGTACCTCAACAACATCAAGATCCCCGAGGCCTCGCACGAGGACCAGTTCGTCCTCGAGGGCATGCTGCTGACGGCCAACGACTCCGGCTACAACCAGGGCTACATGGCCTTCGAGATGGCGCATGGCATCCTCGAGAAGGGCTTGAGCCCCTCACGCATGGCCGTGCGCACGCCCGAGCGCGGTCCCTACCTCGTCAACCGCAACCGGGCCAAGGCGCTGGGTATCTCGATCGATGATGCGATGTACCTGATCGACGAGTTGGTGGACAAATCCCTCGCGCTGGCTCCCTGAAGTCGGCCGCATGCCGCGCGGGCTCCCGATGATCCAGACGATGCCGATCTTCCATCGCCTGCTGCTGGCCTTCCTGGCGGTGGGCGCGATCATCAGCGCGCCGCTGATCTACGTGTCCTTCGAGTTCAGCAAGGGCTCGGCCCGGCTGCGCACCGAGCAGAGCATCGCCCAGCAGATCGCCATCATCTCGGCCAACTTCGAGCAGGAGTTCGGCCTGGGCCTGCAGCGCTCCCTCAAGCAGATCACCTCCGCGGAGGCGCTGGCGCTCTACCTGTCGTCCTCGCAGGATGAGCGGATCGTCCATGCCAAGGCCCTGGAATTCAGTTTCCTGAAGATGCAGTCCGATTACGACAGCTACTCGGGCATCTACTACACCGACGCCGAAGGCCGGATGATCGCCAGCGTCGAGGACCGCAAGCGCAGTGCTGCCGCGGACACGCTGTCGATCGAATCGGTGGCCCGCCAGCGCGAGGCCCAGGCACCGACCCGGGTGCACCTGGACCGCCTCTTCGACCGGATCAAGACCACCCCGACCCTGCTGTCCGCCGGCAACATGGAATGGTTCATGCCGCCGCGCGAGGTCTCGGTCGAGGGGCCCTTCACCGACGAACAGGGCCGGCTCTCGCTGATCGCCGGCCTGCCCTCGCTGGACTTCGACAACGGCGCCTTCAGCGGCGTCATCGTGATCCGGGTCCGGCTCGACGGCTTCATCGACCGCCTGAAGGCGGTCACGCTGTTCGACGAGCAGCCGATCTGGCTGTTCACTCCCGCCGGCGCCACCCTGCTGGGCCCTGACAAGAAGCTCGTGAGCCTGAGCCCGGCTGATTTTCCCGACCGCAAGCTGGTGAGCGAGGTGGTGTTCAAGCAGCGCGCCGACGGCCTGCTGGCCTACCGCGACCTCTCCATCGTGGCCGGTGACCCGCTGATGCGCCTGGCCTATGCGGTCCCTGACTCGCTGTTGTTCAAGGACTTCGAGTCCGCCCTCTACTTCTTCCTGGGGGTGCTGGCGCTGTCGGCCGTGGCCGTGCTGGTGCTGGCCTATGTGGTGGCGCGCAACTTCTCCACGCCCATCATCGAGCTCGCCCAGGCGGCCTCGCGGCTGGCGCGCGGCCAGCTGGCCAGCCGGGTCGGCGTGAAATCGTCCGGCGAGCTGCTGGTGCTGGTCGACAGCTTCAACCAGATGTCCGAGAACCTGCAACTGGCCAACCAGAACCGTGCCAATGCCTTTGCGGTCCTGCGACAGACCGCCGCCCAAATGCAGACCCGGCAGGACCCCGTGCGCGACGCGCCGCCGGCCTTGCCAGCCCCCGAGGCCGGGGCCACCGAGGCGCCTGCGCTTTCGCTGGGACAGGAGGATGCCCAGGACCTGAGCGCGGTGTCGGACCTCATCACCCAGCTCATCAGCGAGCGCGAGGACAACCTGAGCAAGCTGCGCGACGCCAAGGAGGTGGCGGAGCAGGCCAACCAGGCCAAGAGCCAGTTCCTGGCCAACATGAGCCACGAGATCCGCACGCCGCTCAACGCCGTGCTGGGCATGCTCAAGCTGCTGCAGTCGACCCCCATGACGAACCGCCAGGGCGACTATGTGAGCAAGACCGAGGGCGCCGCCCGCTCGCTGCTCCTGCTGCTCAACGACATCCTCGACTTCTCCAAGGTCGAGGCGGACAAGATGACGCTCGATCCGCGGCCCTTCCGCATCGACCAACTGCTGCGGGAGCTGTCGGTCATCCTGTCGGCGAGCGTCGGGTCGAAGTCGGTCGAGGTGCTGTTCGACATCGATCCCACGCTGCCGCGCTCCCTGGTGGGCGACGACATGCGCTTGCAGCAGGTGCTGATCAACCTGGGCGGCAATGCCATCAAGTTCACCGAGTCGGGCGAGGTGCTGATCCGGCTGCGGGTGGCCGAGCGCACGCCGAGCGATGTGCTGCTGGAGTTCACCGTGCGCGACACCGGCATCGGCATCGCGCCCGAGCAGCAGTCGCACATCTTCAGCGGCTTCTCTCAGGCCGAGTCCTCGACCACGCGCCGCTTCGGCGGCACCGGGTTGGGCCTGGCGATCTGCCAGCGGCTGGTGGGCCTGATGGGGGGGCGCATCGAGCTCGAGAGCGAGCCCGACCGCGGCAGCATTTTTCGCTTCAGCATCCGCCTCGACCGGGTCGACAACGCCGAGCCCGGCGATCCCCTGATCGATCCGCTGGGTGCCCCAACCGCCGTGGCCACGGAGGGCATGGTCGGCCTGCACGCCCTGGTGGTCGACGACAACCCCACCGCCCGTGGCATCCTCGGCGAGATGGTGCGATCGCTGGGTTGGCGGGCCGATGCGGCCGCCAGCGGCCCCGAGGCCTTGGCCCTGTCCCGCCAGCGCGCCGAAGCCGGCGAGCCCTACGACGTGGCCTTCGTCGATTGGCAGATGCCGGGCATGGATGGCTGGGAAACCGGCCTTCGGCTGCGCCAGTCGGGCGACTCCGCCGGGGCTTTGCTGGTGATGATGGTCACCGCCCATGGTCGCGAAATGCTGGCCCAGCGCAGCCCGACCGAGCAGGCCGCGCTGGGCGGTTTCCTGGTGAAGCCGGTCACCGCCTCGATGCTCTTCGACGCCGTGGCCGACGCCCGGCTGGGCGATACCGACCAGCAGCGCCAGCTGACCGCGCCTTCGCCCTTCGCCAACCGCCTGCAGGGCCTGCGCCTGCTGGTCGTCGAGGACAACCCCAACAACCGCCAGGTCGCGCAGGAGCTGCTGATGGCCGAGGGTGCCGAGGTCGAGCTCGCCGAGAACGGCGAGAAGGGCATGAACGCGGTGTTCAGCGCCACCCGACCCTTCGACGCCGTGCTGATGGACCTGCAGATGCCCGTGATGGACGGCTTCAGCGCGACCGCGCGGATTCGCGAGCGCGCCGGCTACGAGCAGCTGCCCATCATCGCCATGACGGCCAATGCCATGGCCTCGGACCGGGAAGCCTGCCTGGTGGCCGGCATGAACGACCATGTTGGCAAGCCTTTCGAGCTCGGTGACCTGGTGTCGGCGCTGCGGCGCCACACCGGCCGGGAGGATCTGGCAGCCGCCCCGGCGCGCCCTGGCCCAAGCCTGTCGCTCGCGCCGGGGGTGCTCGAGCAGGCGCAGCGCTGCGGGATTGAGCTGGCATCGGCGGTCGAGCGCCTGGGCGGCAACACGGGCGTCTACGGCCGCATGCTGCGCACCTTCCTCAAGGACCTGCCGGACAGCTTGGCGCAGCTGCAGGGCCATGCGGAGCAGGCGGCCTGGCCGCAGGCTGCGCTGGTGATGCACACCCTCAAGGGACTGGCCGGCATGCTGGGGCTGCGCGGGCTCTATGCCACCGCCGGTTCGGCCGAGAAGGCCTTCACCGCAGGCGTTCCACCCCATCCGCTCGGCGAGTTCCTTCAGGGCCTGAATGCCGACGCCGAGCGCCTGCTGCGCGAGGCCGCCCCGCTGGTGCCGGCCCTGCTCAGCGAGGGAGCTGTGGCGCTGGCCGGTGAGGGTTTGTCGACAGAGGATCGCCGACGCCTGCTCGGTGACATGCTGCCTCTGCTGCAGGCCTCCGACATGCGGGTGCTGGAGCTGATGGACCGGCTGCGTGCGAACGCGGGGGGCCGCCTCTCGGCCGATCTGGAGTCGCTGGAGGCCTCCGTCGAGGCCCTGGATTTCGACCGGGCCGCGGCCCTGTGTCTTGACCACCTGAAAGGAGTGAGCGCATGAACCGGCAACCGCTGATGGGCGGGACCGGGGCCCGGGACAAGCGACTGGACGGTACGCAGACGCACTGCCTGCTGGTGGTGGACGACCAGCCGATGAACATCCAGGCCCTCTACCGCGTGTTCGCCGCCGACTACCGGGTGCTGATGGCCACCACCGGTGAGAAGGCGCTGGCCATCTGTCATGAGACGCCGCCCGACCTGATCCTGCTGGACGTGATGATGGCCGGCATGGACGGGTACCAGGTGCTTCAGCACCTGAAAGGCCACCCGGCGACGGCTGGCATCCCGGTGATCTTCGTCACTGCGCGCGACGCGGCCGAGGACGAGGCCCTGGCGCTTTCTCTGGGCGCGGTCGACTTCATCGCCAAGCCCATCAACCCGGCCATCGTGCGCGCCCGGGTGCGCACTCACCTCGAGCTCGCCAGCGCGCGGGCGCTGCTGGGCGCGACCCTGGAGGCGACCGCCGATGGCATCGCCGTGATGGACCTGGACGGTGGACTGGTCACCTGCAACCAGCGTTTCACGCGGATGTGGAACGCCCCGCAGACCTTGCTGGACGCCGGTGACGAGCGCCAGGAGCTGCAGTTCATCCAAGCGCGGCTGGACGACCCCGACAGTGAGATGGGGGCGCTGATGGACACATCCGGCCCCGACGACGAGGAGGCCGCCTCCATCCTGGAGTTGCGCGACGGCCGCATCCTGCAGCGCCACCGAACCGCGCTGCGCACCCACGGCCGGACCACCGGCCATGTGCGGAGCTTTCGCGACGTGACCGGGCGCGTGCGCGCCGAGCGGGCCATGGCGGAGGTCAGTGCCCACCTGGACGAGCTCAACGTCGGTCTCGAGGAGAAAGTCCGCGAGCGGACCGAGGCGCTGGCCGAGGCCACGCGCACGGCCTCCGCGGCCAACCTGGCCAAGGGCGAGTTCCTCTCCAACATGAGCCACGAGATGCGCACGCCGATGAACAGCATCCTCGGCCTGTCCTACCTCGCGCTGCGGGCCGACCCCAGCGCCAAGCTGCGCGACTATCTCCTGCGCATCAGCGAGTCCGGCCAGCACCTGCTGGGCCTGATCAGCAACATCCTCGACTTCTCCAAGATCGAGGCCGGCAAGCTCGACATCGAGGAGGTTCCTTTTTCCGCCCCCTCCCTGATCGAGGACGTCCTCAAGCAGCTCTCGGAGATGGCGCAGGAGAAGGGCCTTCAACTGGTGTCGGAGATCGACCCTGCGCTCGAGCGCACCCTGAGCGGCGATCCGCTGCGCATCCGCCAGGTCCTCCTCAACTTCGCCGGCAATGCGATCAAGTTCTCCGACCATGGCGAGGTGGCGGTGCGCGCGCGCTTGCTCACGCAGGACGAAGACCGGGCGGAGGTGTGGTTCGAGGTGCAGGACCAGGGCATCGGCCTGACCGATGCGCAGGCCGGTCAGCTCTTCCAGGCGTTCCACCAGGCCGACGCCTCGACCACGCGCGAGTACGGCGGCACCGGGCTGGGGCTGGCGATCTGCCGCCAGCTCGCCGGGCTGATGGGCGGGAAGGTGGGTGTGCGCAGCGTGCCCGGCGCCGGGAGCACCTTCTGGCTGCGCCTGCCGCTTCGCTGGGGCGTGGCCCCCTCGGCCCCCCCCCTGGACCTCGAGCGAGCCGATGCGCGCTGGGAGGGCGCGCTGCGCGGCCGCACCATCCTTGTGGTGGACGACAACGTGCTGAACCAGCGGGTCGCCCTCGAGCTGCTGCAGGCCGTGGGCGCCCGGGTCCTGCTGGCCGGGGACGGCCTGATGGCCCTGCAACTGCTGGCCCGGCACAAGGCCGATGGCGTGCTGATGGATGTCCAGATGCCGGTGATGGACGGCCTCGAGGCCACCCGGCGCATCCGCAAGGAGCCCTCTTTCGCCGGGCTGTGCGTGATCGCGATGACCGCCAACGCCCGCGGCGAGGACGAGGCGGCCTGCCGCGCCGCCGGCATGGACGACTTCATCACCAAACCGGTGGTGCCCGGCCAGCTCTACGCCACCCTCGCGAAATGGCTCGGGCCCGATCCCGCGGCGGCTCCGCCCTTGCCCACCACAGCAGAAGCTGCGGCCGTGCCGGCGCCCTCGGTGGTCCTGTCTGCAGCCGTGGTCGCGACCTCGGCAGCGACCGTGACTGCGACTGCGACTTTGGATGCTGTGGTGCCGCCGTCTGCCCTGGCCGCCGGTGTTTCCATGGATGATGCCGAGGTCATCGACCTCTCGGTCCTGCTCAACCTCACCCGCAACAACCCGAAGATGATGCGGGAGATCGCCACGGTCTTCATCGCCTCGATGGAGCGCACGGTGGCCGAGCTCGACGCGGCCCTGGCCGCGGGCGACCGTGCCGCCCTGGCGGCCCTGGGCCACAAGGTCAAGTCTTCGGCCGGGGCGGTGGGCGCGATGGGGCTCTCGCGCCTGTGCCAGCAGCTGGAGACCTCAATGCGCGAGGTCATGGCCAACCCCGAGGAGGCCCGCCCTCTGGTGGCCGGCATCCGTGCTCTCAAGGACCCGATCGCCGAGCGCCTGACCTCCGGGCTTTGAGGCCCTTTCAGGGCTGGGCTGGCGCAGATGAACTGACGATGGCGCTGCGGACCTGAGGCGCCAAGCCGCTGTCGGTCCTCGGGCTACCAAGCCCTGGCAGGCCGCCCGCCAGAGCGCCTCAGAGAAAACGTTCCAGCAGGCGCCGCGAGCCGCGGTCCAGCGCGAAGCGGTCCTTCACCCGGAAGGCCAGGCCCTCGCGGTCGGCGATCAGCAGGGCGCCGTCCTCGAGCCGG
>CAISYQ010000346.1 GCA_903889735.1 uncultured Methylibium sp. | reverse complement strand
GGCGCGCCCGACACCGCGATGGCGCCCACCACCGCCCCGGCCGACTCGATGACAAGCCCGCCACCAGCGGCCATGACGCGTGGCAGCGTGCGCAGGCCACTCATTTCCCTGCCGGCCTGGGTTTCGCGGGCGAGCGCGGTCGTCGGGATCCTGAAGCTGGCCGCAGACCACGCCTTGTTGATGGCCACCTCGACCGTGTGAGCCCCCGCATAGCGATCCCGCAGGAAGACCTGGGGCAACCCGGTTCGATCGACCACGGCCACGCCGACCTGGTAGCCCGCCCGGCGGCAGTGCTCGAGCGCAGCCCGCGCAGCGGTGAGGGCAGCCTCGGGTGTCAGTGCCCTCGCCAGAAAGGTCGCCTCGGCGGCGGGCGGCTGCGTCTGGCCCTGCGCCAGGGCCGCCGCCAAGGGCAGCAGCACGGCGACGATGACCCGGCATCTCATAGACATTCGCATGGGGTTCCCCTCATCAGCAGATCAGATTTCACGACAGACCAAGGTTGCCGGCCATCCCCACAAGGCGCGGCGTGTTCAGACTGCGCGGAGTGACCCGCCCCTTGGCTTTGAGCCAGGACTCGACCACATCCCAGACCATGCGGTTGCCCGCTGATCTTGCTTCCTCGGCCACTGGCGCCCAGCCCGCCACCTTGTAGCGCTTGTCGGCCTCGATCGGTCGACCCGCCAAGCGCAGGTCCTGGATGCGGCGACCCATCGATTCGGTGGGGTCGATCGCATAGCCCAGCCCGCCGACACGCACCATGTCGCCGCCCTGCTGGTAGTAGGGATCGGGGTTGAACAGGTTGTCGGCCACGTCCTCGAGGATGGTCTTGATCGTCGTGCCTGTCATCTCTGTGACCGTGGCGTAAGAGTAGGTCGTGGCGAGCTGATCCATCATCAACTCACGCGTGATCACATCGCCGGGCAACAGACTGGTGCCCCAGCGAAATCCTGGCGAGAAGGCAATCTCGGCGCCCTGGGCCTCCATCAGCGCATCGCACAACAGTTGGTCCCAGCTGCCGTTGAAATTGCCGCGGCGGTACAACAGCCCGTCGGTCACGGCGAGCTTCTCGGCCAGCCTCTCACGGTAGGGCCCGCGGATCTTGTCGATCAGGGCCTGCATGTCGGGATCAGCCTTCAGTTGATTGGCAAATACCGGCAGCAGCTTGTAGCGGAAATCAGCGACCCGGCCCTGGCGAACGTCCAGATCCAGAACACCCAGAAACTTGGTGTTGGAACCCGCATTCGTGACCAATGTCTTGCCGCCCGCATTGCTCACCACCACTGGCAGTGGCACGCCGTCGTGCGTATGACCACCGAGGATGGCATCGATGCCCCGCACCCGGCCAGCCATCTTGAGATCGACATCCATGCCGTTGTGAGAGAGCACCACGACCACCGCTGCACCAGCGCCGCGTGCCTCGTCCACCACCTTCTGCAAGTGATCGTCCTGGATGCCAAAGCTCCAGTCGGCCACCATGTAGCGCGGGTTTGCGATCGGGGTGTAAGGGAAGGCCTGCCCGATGATGGCCGTCTTGACCCCGTTGATATCGCGCAGCACGTAGGGCTTGAATACCGCATCACCGAAGTCGGTGGTCTTGACGTTTTGCGCCACAAACTCGATGTTGCCCTTGAAGTCCTTGGTGACGATCTGCTGGACGCGTTCCTGACCGTAAGTGAACTCCCAGTGACCGGTCATCACGTCCACGCCCAGCAGCTTGCAGGCGTCTACCATGTCCTGAGCCTGGGTCCACAGCGAGGTGGCTGATCCCTGCCAGGTGTCGCCGCCATCGAGGAGCAAGGCGCCGGGTCGGTTGCCCTTGAGCCGCTTCACCAGAGTGGCCATGTGGGCGAAGCCGCCAACCTTCCCGTAGCTGCGGGCAGCGCGTTCGAAATCCAGGAAGGTGTAGGCATGCGCAAGCGATGTCCCAGGGCGCACCCCAGCCATCTTCAGGAGTTGCTCACCGACGAGATGCGGCAGTTGGCCGGCCATCGAACCCACACCCAGGTTGACGCTCGGTTCCCGGAAATGGACCGGCAGCAACTGCGCGTGACAGTCGGTCATGTGCAACAGCGATACGTTGCCGAATGCAGGCAGGTCGTAGAGGCCCTGCTCAGCGGTGGCGGCATCGGCATCGGCATAGCGGCCCAGGCCCATACCGGCGGCGGTGGCGGCGCCAAGCACCTGCAGAAACTCGCGCTTGTTCAGGCTCATGATTCAGTCTTCACTGATGTGGGGGAAATGAAAAACCCGCCGTCTGCAAGCTGCTCGGGCGGGCCAGGCGGGCGCGGTCAATCTATTGGTTGACGGGCGATTGGGGATCGAGCAGCAACGCCATGACATCGCGAAGCTGGGACTCCGTCAACAACCCGGCATGACCAAAACGCGGCATGTTGGAGCAGGCCGCATAAGACTTGCTGTTCCACAGCTTGGCCCAGGTGTACTGCACGACCGCAGCGCTGACCGGGTCGTAGGGGTTGGCGACCCCACGCTGCTTGCCGTAGTTGTAGAGGCTCGGGCCGATGTTGCCGTAGGAGAGCTCTGCCTTTGAGATCTGGTGGCAGTTGTAGCAGCTACCTCCATTGGCAGCGTCCGCCTTGTCAGTCCAGGTCATGCCGCGGCCGTTCTGCGCCAAGGTCTCACCTCGCTTCCAGTCGCCCAGATATTGACCGCCCGTAGGCCACACCACGGTTGCCAGGGCGGCGTCCTGGATCTCCACGGCCAACTCGGCTGAGGGCAGCGTGTCGGAAGAACATGCCCTTTGACCGAGATCCTGTTTCAGCCTGTCAAGCTTGGCGATCCCCTGCTCGCGAAACGAGGCGTTGATCACGGTTATCGCCTTTTGGTCGAGCGCCTGGGGGGTGGGCGGAGAAGGCGCCACGGCACAGCCGCAAAGCATGGCCGACGTGAGTGTGAGTGCCCAATGGTTCTTGGTCATGTTGTGTTTCCTCGCTTCAGCGCTTGAGAGCCGGCGCAATCGACTCGGCGCCCTTGGCATTGACGCCCATGTAGACGCCCAGTGCAATGGTCACGTCTGAGGCGTACCCGGGAAAGGGAAAGCGCTGTTGTCGGTAGCAGTCGTTGAGGCGGCGTTGCATGCTCCACATCTCGCCGCTCGAGACGCGGTAGGCCGGCCAGGCGGCAAAGCCGACGCCGTCGCCAGGGTTCTTCGTGAGGTTGGGAAGGTCCTGCAGCCGGATCCGCTTGTCGGCTTCGCTGTGGCAAGACGCGCACGAAAAATCCATCGGTCCGCCGCGGAAGAAGAAGGCGCGCTTGCCGATCTCATAGAAGATCTTCTCGTCGGCATGTGCCTGCGGCAGGTTCATGCGCAGCCCGCGCGAAGCCGTCGAGATGTAGGCCGTGAGCGCCTCCATATTGGCCTGCTCCCCCTGACCAAAGGGAGTCTTAGCGACCTCGGCGGCATTCAAGCCCTGCAGCGTCTCCATGCAGGTCAGCAACCGAGATTCCATGTCCTGCACCCGCTGGGTATCCGCAAAATAACGCGGCAATTCAACGAAGGCGCCTTTGACGACACCGGGACCCTTGCCCAGGTCACACTGCTCCAGGGACGCATTCTTCGGCCCGCGCTTCTTTTTCCAAAGCGCTTCACCCTTGGCTTCGAAGAGCTCCGCGGGGTTGCCGTCCTCGAGCATCCGTCGGTACTCGGCAATGCCATCCGCCGCGCTCTTGCCTTGCGACCACGCCATGCCAGCGGCTGTCAGTGCCAGCGCCAACAGCGCTGCCTTGGGGCCCGGTTTCTTCATCGCCAG
>CAISYQ010000345.1 GCA_903889735.1 uncultured Methylibium sp. | reverse complement strand
GGCCGTCCTTCCAATAGTCCTTGATCCGGGCACCACCGGCGCCGGTGAAGTCCATGTGCAGGATGGCCCCCGACACGGCGTCGAATCCGGTGGCCAACACCAAGATGTCGAAGGCATGCGTGCCGCCGTCGGCGGTGATGGCACCGGTTGGCGTGATCTTCTGCAAGGGGGTCGTCTTCATGTCGACCAGGGTGACGTTGTCCTGGTTGAAGACATCGTAGTAGCCGTTCTCAAGCGAACAGCGTTTCGTGCCGAACGGATGGACCGGATCGGTCGGCGCCAGCAGCTCCGCCACCTTCGGGTCCTTGACGCGCGCACGCACCTTGTCGCGCCAGTATTGGTAGGCAGCGAGGTTGAGATCCTTGTCGAAGAAGATGTCGTAGTGGTTGCCCAGCCAGAACGAAAAGCCCCCGTCGTTCCACAGCCGGTCCCAGGTTTTGTCTCGCTCTTCCTTGCTGAGTGCCGCACCCGGGCTCATGATCAGGTCGAAATCAAACCCCGCGAAGGTTCCACGGCGTTTTTCGAACAGCGCCGGATAGCCCGCCTTCATGACGGTCTGGGTGGCGGCGTCCAACTGCGCCTGGTCCATCGGCAGCGACGTGTTGGGCGTGCGCTGGAACACCGTCAGGTGCTTCGCGGTCTTGGCGGCTTCCTGGATCACCTGCACACCGCTGGCACCGCAGCCGACGACCGCCACCCGTTGGCCGGTGAAATCGATGCCGCCTTGAGGCCACAGGGCCGTGTGGCTCTGGATGCCGGCGAAGCTCGCCAGGCCCTCTATTGTTGGCGTGTACGGCGGTGAGCTCGACCCAGTGGCCATGACGACGAAGCGCGCCCGCAGCGCCGAATCATGGTTCACTCGCAAGGTCCATTTGTTGTCCGCCTCATCGAAGGTGGCTGAGGTGACCCAGCTCTTGAACTGGCAGTCCTTGCGGATGTCCCATTTCGCATCGACGTGATCGAAGTAACGACGCAATTCCTCCCAACCGGGGTAGCGCTGGCTCCAGTTCCAGTCCTTCCACAGGTTCTCATCCGAGAACTCGTAAATCGGAACATTCGTATCCACGCGAGCACCCGGGTAACAGTTCCAGTACCAGATGCCGCCCAGATCCCCGCCCGCATCGATAAGCCGAACGGTGAATCCCAGTTGACGGTAGCGATGCAGCTGGTAGACGCCCGAGAAGCCGGCGCCGATGATGACGATGTCGTATTCAGGCACGCGGCCGACCGCGCTGGGTGAGCTGACTGGCATCTGCGTCGTGGCCATGGGAACCTCACCGGGGTGTGGATAAAACTGCGATTGCGTGGGAGCCATCGATCTTTTGCGATGGCGCGTTGGAGTGCACTGCGGCAGCAGGAAGTCTCAGGGCCGCCCTGGCGCGGCGCGGCACCCTCACCGCAGGTGTGCAGGCCCCATCGTATAGAAATCTTCTCCCGGCTGCAGAACCTTCAGCGGTCTCGAGCGTGCGGCCGCGCGGCCCTCGGCACCCGCCGGGGAGAAAGGAATGGGCTTTGCGATAGACCGGTCAACAAGGGCGGCCACCCCATGGGGTCACACACGCACTGTCGCTGGTGGTGACACTGATCATCAATCACGGGGCTGAGCTGCAGGCGTCGAAACGCAGGCAATACTCTGCACGGAATGCAAACCCAGGCCAGCCTAAAATGGTCATTTCACCATTCAAAGAAGATTCTCATCATGTTCAGGAAAACCGTCTCCAGTCTGGTCATCGCGTGCGCACTGTCGGGTACCGCCGCGCTCGCGCAAGGTGTTCCCGCGATGCTCGCGGCCGACCGCTTCACGCTCGATGCCAAGATCTCTGCCGTCGACCCGTCGAGCCGCAAGGTCACGGTCACCACCGAGGATGGACGCAAGCTGTCGTCGGTCGTCGGGCCTGAGGTCAAGAACTTTGCGCAACTGAAGATGGGAGACACGATCCGGCTTGAGTATTCGCAGGCCCTGGTCGTGGCGCTGAAGAAGGGTGCGGGCCTCCGCTCGAGGGAGGAGATCACCGACCAGGCCCAGGCGGCCGCCGGCGCCAAGCCTGGCGTGGTCGCGATGCGCGACGTGCACTTCATGGCCGACATCACGAAGCTCGATGCCGCCTCGGGAACGCTGACGGTGAAGACAGCGAAGGGCCGAGTCCTCGACCTGAAGATCACGCAGCCCGGCTTGCTCGACGGCTACAAGGCCGGCGATCAGGTCGAAGGCGAATTCGCGCAGGTGCTCTCGATCATCGCGCTCAATCCCGCCTCGCGCTAACAGAGATGCCAGGCCTGCTTGGCCTTCTTCGATCCTTCGTGGCTCACAGAGCCTTCTGGTATCCCAGCAACGCCGCTCACTGAGCTCCGCGACGAACCCTTGGCTGGCGTTGCGGTTGTGAACCACCCCGGGTGTTGAGGAAGCGCCAACTCTTGAGAAGATGGAGCCATGAAGAAGTGTCAAGCGACATCAGGAACTGACCCCCTGGGGATGCGGCAGAAAACTTGCAATGGTTAAGCAGCGATCCCCAGGGTTCTGCGATGTTCGATTGGGCTGCGGGAGCCCAGCGAGATCTTGATCCGTGCCTCGTTGTACCAGCGAATGCAGGAGTCCAAGGCCGCGACGAAATCGTCGATGGCCGTGGACAGACAGTCGCGCGAGTAGAACCGCTCGTTCTTCAGGCGGCCGAAGAAGCCTTCGCATGCGGCGTTGTCTGAACTCATCCGTGTACTGCCAGTTCGGTATTGACTTCCTCATACGTTCTCCACGAGGCTTGAAAATAGCAGACCTCGTGGAGTCCGTCTTCAGGGGACCAGTTCAAACACCCGAGCGCCGCCCTCAATGGTGATGTGCATGGTGCGCATCGGGAACGTGTTCATGCACATGCCGCAGCGGCTGGTGTCGATGTGGATGGCTGTGCTCGCCGACGGGCATCGGCTCGTGCACATGGTCGTGGTGGCCGTCGTCGTGCCGATGGGCGTGCTCATGCTCCAGGTCTTCATGGACGTGCTCATGCGCATGGGACTCGGCCAGATGCAGCACCAGGCCCGCCAGCATCAGCGCGCTGCCCAGGGCCATGAGCCCGCTGGCCGACCGGTCGCCGAGTGCGACCGCGAAGACGGCGCCGATGAAGGGGGCGAAGGCGAACACCGAGCCCGTGCGCGCCGCGCCGAAGGCCCGCTGGGCCAGCAGGTAGAAGCGCAGGCTCAGGCCATAGCCACTGACGCCGATGGCAAACAGGGCCAGCGCGGCCGCCAGCGAAGGCACCGGCTCGCCCAGCCCGAGGGCCATCACTGCAGTGGCCGTGGCGCCGAGCACCGCCTTGACCATCACCACCTGTCCCGGGTCACGTTCCGCAAGTGAACGCGACAGCGTGTTGTCCACACCCCAGGCCGCGGTGGCCGCCAACACGGCGAGCAGGCCCCACAGCTGGGCGCCGCCCGCGCGTCCCTGGTCGAGCACCAGCACCATGCCCCCGGCCAGCAGCAAGGCCATGGCTGCCCAGACCCTCCCGCCCATCGCCTCTCGGTACAGGCGCCAGGCCAGCACCGCAGTGAACAGCGCTTCAAGCGTGAGCATCAGGGACGCGCTGGTGCCGCTCGTGTGCTGCAGACCCCAGGCCAGGGCGACCGGACCGATCACGGCGCCGAAGCCCGCCATCGCCAGCAGCCGCGGCAGGTCCGAGCGCAGGACCTGCGCCTCGCGTTCGGTGCGGCGACGAGAGAGCGCGCCGACCGCGGCGGCGCCGGCATAGAGGAGCGCTGCCGTCGTGAAAGCGCCCAGCCCGACACCGAAGCGCTGAACCATCGGCGTGCTCACGCCGAACAGGATGGCCGCCAGCAGGGCGAGCAGCCCACCTCCCACCGCGGGTCCGTGCCAGGCTGCCTTCATCGACCTACTGTCCAGTGTGGTTCGCCGCGATGAAGTTGCCCGGCAGCGTGTAGAAGAGATAGAGCGTGTCCTTCGTCTTGTCCGCCGCGCCCGGGTTCCTGAAGCTCAGCTTCCACTCCTTGCTGCGCTTGCCGTCGATCTGCTCCAGCTTGTCGACCTTGGAGACGGCTTGCCAGGACCTCTCCAGCTTGCCACCCTCGACGAGCTTGTCCTTGTACTGGGTGGCGCACTGGATGAGGGTGGTTTCCGAGGCCGGCTTGCTGCCGTGGAAGTGGCAGCTGGCATCGGCGCCCGCGTAGGCGCCGGTCGAGGCGAGCAGGGAGGCGGCAAATGCAGAAGCGATGAGGATCGATTTCATGGGAGAACTCCTAGGGGGGTTGTGCGCTGGGAACAATGCGTCAGAGCTTGTTGCGAGACGGGTCGACCGATTTCTCGACATCCATGTCTTCATGGATGTGACGATGTTCTTCCGCGGGAAAGCGAAAACCGTTCGGGTCGGTGTCGTGCAGATAGCCGTGCAGTTGCATCAGCATCAGCAGCGTGCCTGCCACGATGAGCGCCAGGTTGGCAGCGTGGCTGATGCGGCGGAACGAGTGGGTGTGCCGCCACCAGGCCAGTACCGTGACCATGCCGGCCAGGGCGGCCATCTGTCCCAGCTCGACGCCAACGTTGAAGCTGAGGATGCGAAGCAACATCCCCGTCGGGTCGTCACCTAGAGGCAGTTGCTGCAAGCGCGTGGAAAGCCCGAATCCATGCAGCAGCCCGAATCCGAACACCGCACCCAGCAGGCTGGGCGATTTCTTCATCTCGAAGACCCGTTGGAAGCCGCCGATGTTGTCGAAGCCCTTGTAGATGATGCTCACGGCGATCACGGCATCGACAAGGAAGTAGTTCCAGGTGATGCCGTAGAAGGTGGCGAAGATCAGCGTGATGCAGTGGCCGAGGGTGAAGACGGTGACGGACTTGGCCACGTCCTTGAAGGTCGTCAGGAAGAAGACGACGCCGAACAGGAACAGCAGGTGGTCGTACCCGGTGAGCATGTGGGTGGCGCCCAGCCCGATGTACTGCAGGTTGCCGCCATCCAGCATGCGCTGACGATCCTCGGGCGAGATGCCGTGGGCCCAGAGAAGGCACGGTGCGAGCAGCAGCGCGGCCACCCACAGGCGGCGCGGTGAAAGGGATGAGGTCATGGAACTCCGTGTGTGGGTTCGCCAAGGCCGTGCAAGGGGCACAACCCGGCGACAGGACGATGCAGAGGGGCTGCGACAGGCTCACGTCGCAGCGGGCATGTCACACGGCAGGACGAGGTGGGCGCAGTGGCCCTTCGAGGTGAGGGTCCGGCAGCCGGCCAGCCGGCCGGCACAGGTGTGCCGAGGGCTGCGCCGATGGGAGATGCAGATCCGGGCTCGCGAGCGGCAGCGCCGAGGGGTGACCGGTGTCGTGATGGGCGTGCGGCAGTGGGGCGTCGTCGTCGAACTGGAAAGCCAGCGTGTCGTCGTGATGAT
>CAISYQ010000344.1 GCA_903889735.1 uncultured Methylibium sp. | reverse complement strand
GGCGGCGGGCCTGGGGGTGGCACCGCTGTTCGACCCGTCCGCTACCATGGCCCGATGGCATCGCACACCCCACCGCGCGCCCCAGCGCCCACTGCTCCTCCGACACCGCCCGCTGCCGTGGAGCGGCTCGGCCCATGCTGCGGGCGGGCCCCGCCGCGGGGGACTGATCGACGCCGTCCCGGGAGGCGCCCATGATCGGCCGCTTGACTGGTGTGCTGGCCGACAAGTCCGCCCCGCCCCAGCTGCTGGTCGATGTGGCCGGCGTCGGCTACGAGGTCGATGTGCCGATGAGCAGCTTCTTCAACCTCCCCGCCACGGGCGAGCGGGTCACCCTGTTGACCCACTTCGTGGTGCGCGAGGACGCCCAGTTGCTGTTCGGCTTCCTCACAACGTCCGAGCGCGAGACTTTCCGGCAGCTGATCCGCATCTCGGGCGTCGGGCCCCGCATGGCCTTGTCGCTGCTGTCGGGGCTGAGCGTCGCCGATCTCGCCCAGGCCGTGACCGCGCAAGATGCCAGCCGCCTGGTCAAGGTGCCGGGCATCGGCAAGAAGACGGCCGAGCGCCTGCTGCTCGAGCTCAAGGGCAAGCTCGGTGCCGACCTCGGCCCAGCGGACGCCGGGACCGCGAGCGATGCCCAGGCCGACATCGTCCAGGCGCTGGTCGCCCTCGGCTACAGCGATCGCGAGGCCCAGGCCGCCGTCAAGCGCTTGCCGGTGGACGCCGGCGTCAGCGACGGCATCAAGCTGGCGCTGAAGTCTCTGTCGTCCTAGGTCGGGTAGCGGCCGGTGCCCCCGGCAACGCTCCCCCAGCGATCAGCCCGCCAGCAGCTTGCGCAGCGGCGCGGGCAGGCCGATCGCAGTCAGCCCATCGGCGCTGACCCACCGGCCCGGACCGAGCACGGCGCCGGGGTCGGCTGGCCTCTTCAGGACGGCCCGCCGCGGGTGCAGCCGCCAGTCGAGGTGGGTCAGGGCATGGTCGATCGCTGGTTGCAGTTCGAGCGCGGTCTCGCCGGCCAGGCCGAGCGCCGCAGCGGCCTGCAGGACCGCCGCCTCGTCGTCCAGCAGCGGCAGGCTCCAGAGCCCGGCCCAGATCCCCTGCGCCGGACGCTGCTGCAGCCAGACGGCGCCTTCATGCACCAGCCATAGCCACCAATTTTCGCGTCGGCTGCGCTTGAGCTTGCGCGTCTTGACCGGGTAGGCCTCGGGCTGGCCCTCGCGGCGGGCGACGCACAGGTCGGCCAGCGGGCAGCCGGGGCAGGCGGGCCGCCGAGAAACGCACAGCGTGGCGCCCAGGTCCATCAGCCCCTGGGTGTAGGCCGGCATGTCGGCGCCGGCAGCGGGCAACAGGGCGGTGGCATGCGCCCACAGCTGCCGCTCGCTCGCCGCCGAGGCCAGGTCGTCGCCGAAGCCGAGCACCCGCGTCAGCACCCGCTTGACGTTGCCGTCGAGGATGGCGGCGCGCTCGTCGTGGCAGAAAGCCGCGATCGCCGCGGCGGTCGAGCGACCGATGCCGGGCAGCTCGGCCAGCGCCTGCGCCGTCGAGGGAAAGCGGCCGCCATGCTCGGCCATCACCACCTGCGCGCAGCGGTGGAGGTTGCGCGCCCGGCTGTAGTAGCCCAGACCGCTCCAGAGCGACAGGACCTCGTCGGCGGGCGCGGCGGCCAGCGCCGCCACATCGGGCAGGCGTTCCAGGAAGCGCGGGTAATAGGCCAGCACGGTCGCCACCTGCGTCTGCTGCAGCATGATCTCCGAGAGCCAGACCCGGTAGGGGTCGCGCTGATGCTGCCAGGGCAGGCTGCTGCGGCCGTGGCAGCGCTGCCAGGCGACGACGCGGGCGGCCAGGGGGAAGTCCTGCAGCGGAATCGGGATATCGGGCATGGAGCCGGGGCGTTGCCAGGGGTGCGGGGCGCTGCGCTTCAGCGGCGCTGGCAGGTGGCGCAGAAGAAGGTCGAGCGCTGGCCCTGCACGATGCGCCGCACCGGCTGCTCGCACACCTGGCAGGGCAGGCCCTCGCGGCCATAGACCCGGGCCTCGAGCTGGAAGGCGCCGCCGGCGCCATGGGCGTCACGGAAATCCCTCAGGGTCGATCCGCCCAGCGCTACCGCGCGGGCCAGCACCCGCCTCACCGCGTCGGCCAGCCGCCCGCAGCGCGCCAGGCTGACGCGCTCGCTGCGCGTGCGGGGGTCGATGCCGGCCAGGAACAGCGTCTCAGAGGCATAGATGTTGCCGACGCCGACGACCACATCGCCCGCCAGCAGCGCCTGCTTGACCGCCACGCGCCGCCCGCTCAGCCCCGCTTTCAGGTGCGCGGCGGTGAAGCCCGGGTCGAAGGGCTCGACCCCCAGCCCGGCGAGCAGGCGGCCCGCCGCGCCCTCATGCGGTGCGTCCGACCAGACCACCGCGCCGAAGCGCCGCGGGTCGGTGAGGCGCAGCAGGCCGCGGCTGGTGTGCAGGTCGAAATGGTCCCAGGGGCCGGGAGCGGGGGTGCCGGGCGTCAGGCTCAGCGAGCCGGACATGCCCAGGTGCAGGAGCAGGCCGCCCCCGTCACCCCCTGGGGGCGAAGGGACGCCCAGCGCGAACCAGAGGTATTTGCCGCGCCGGGTGATGTCGATGATGCGCCGCCCGGTCAGCATTCCTGGCTCACAGCCCAGCGGCCAGCGCAAGGGCTTGCCCACCCGCACCCCGGTGATTTCGGCGCCGCGCAGGCGCTCCACGAGGCTCAGGCGAGTGACTTCCACCTCGGGCAGTTCGGGCATCGGGGAATTATCTGCGCTGCATAGAATCAGATCGCTTTTTTGGAGCCGCCGATGTCCGTCCTTCGTCTCGCCGCCCTGGCCCTGGCCCTCGGCTCCGCCTTCCCCGCCCTGGCGTTGCCACCGGGCCCGCCCTCTTCGACGGCTGTGCAGAACTCGGGCCTGGACGCGCCACTTTTCTATCAGCTGCTGATCGGCGAGATCGAGCTGCGCCAGGGCGATGCCGGCACGGCCTACCAGGTGATGCTCGATGCCGCTCGCAAGACGCGTGATGAGCCGCTCTTTCGGCGCGCCACCGAGGTGGCGCTCGAGGCCAAGGCTGGCGACCAGGCACTGGAAGCCGCACGCGCTTGGCGCACCGCCGTGCCCACCTCCAGCGAGGCCCACCGCTACGAGACCCAGCTCTTGGTGGCCATGAACCGCCTGACCGAGGTGCCCGGCCCGCTGGCCATCACACTCAAGCTGGTGCCCCCGGCCGAGCGGGCTTCGGCGATCTCGTCCCTGAACAACTACTTCGCCCGCACCGCCGACCGCAAGGCCGTGGTCTCCGTGCTGGAGAAGGTCCTGGTCCCCTACACGGCCGGGACGGCCCCCGGCGGTGCAGAGCCGCCGGCCACGGCGGTGGCCGCCTGGGTCACGCTCGGCCGCGCCCGGCTGGAGGCCGAGGACCTGCCGCGTGCGCTCGAGGCTGCTCAGCGGGCCGCGCAGCTGGCGCCGAACGCCGAGCCGGTCGCCTTGCTCGCCATCGACATGATGCGCACCCAGCCCCAAGCCGAGGCGCTGGTGCAGGGCTATTTCGGGGCCCAGCCTCCACCCGCGGCCGTTCCGCGCAGCGCCGTGCGCCTGGGCTATGCCCGCAGCCTCGCCATGAGCCAGCGCTTTGCCGATGCGGCGCGGGAGCTCGAGGCCGTGACCCGCGACGCCCCGCAGTTCACCGACGCCTGGTTGACCCTGGGGGCCCTCTACCTCGAGCTCAAGCGCCCCGCGGATGCCGAGGCCGCGCTCAAGGACTACCTTGCCCGCGCCGACCTGGACGAGGCCTCGGCCTCGGCGGCCGCCGCCCCGGCCGCCGCCGAGGCCGCGACACCGGCCCAGCGACGGGCCCAGGCCTACCTCCTGCTGGCCCAGGCGGCCGAGCAGCGCCGTGACTTCGCGGCCGCCGAAGCCTGGCTGCTCAAGGTCGACAGCCCGCAGGCGCTGATGGTGCAGTCGCGCCGCGCCTCGCTGTTGGCGCAGCAGGGCCAGATGGCGCAGGCGCTTGACCTGATCCGCCGCCTGCCCGAGCGCGGCCCCGACGATGTCCGCGCCAAGCTGTTGGCTGAGGCCCAGCTCCTGCGTGACCAAAAGGACTGGGCGGCCGCGCTGGCCGTGCTGGTCACAGCAAACGAGCGTTTCCCCAAGGACACCGACCTGCTCTACGAGCAGGCCATGATGGCCGAGAAGCTCGGCCGCTTCGCTGACATGGAGCAGCTGCTGCGCCGGGCAATGTCGCTGCGCCCTGAGCATTCCGCTGCTTACAACGCCCTCGGCTACACCCTCGCTGACCGCAACGAGCGCCTCCCCGAGGCCAAGCAGCTGATCGAGCGGGCGCTGCAGCTCTCGCCGGGCGACCCCTTCCTGATCGACAGCATGGGCTGGGTCGAGTACCGGCTCGGCAACCTCGACAGCGCGCTTTGGCTGCTCGGTCAGGCCTACCGGGCGCGGCCCGACACCGAGATCGCCGTCCACCTGGGTGAGGTGCTCTGGGTCCAGGGCCGCCGTGACGAGGCGCTCAAGATCTGGGCCGAGGCGCGGGCGCGCGACGCCGGCAATGAGCTGCTCAACAGCACCCTGGCCCGGCTCAAGGTTGATCTGTGAGCCTGGGGCGGGGTTGCGCAGAGGGCTTTCGGCCCCACCTGCCCGGGCCGCTGCGTTTTTTCGGGGTGTGCGGGCTACTGACCGAGCGGGTCTCCGCCTCGACCACCCAACGACCTGCCTTGGTGGCCGTGTCTTTGATGGGTCTGGCGGCGGTCTTGGCGCTGATGGCCGTTGGCGGCTGCGCGCACCACCCCGATCCGCTGATCGGCGCCGCTCGCTTCGAGGGGCGTCTCTCGGTGCAGGTGGCGGGCGATGCCCAACGCTCCTTCAGTGCCGGGTTCGAGCTGGTGGGCTCCGAGCAGCTCGGCCGTCTGGTGCTGACCACGCCCATCGGCACGCAGGCGGCGCAGGCCGACTGGTCGCCGCAGCAGGTGCGTCTGCGGGCGGGGGGTGATGAGCGCCTCTACTCGGATCTTGAAAGCCTGGCGCGCGACGTGCTGGATGGACCGATGGAGGCGGGGTTCGCAAGGCCTGCACGGGCAGCGCCGGTGCCGCTGACCGGGATACCGCCGTTGAAGCCGCCTGTCGGCGGCAGCGGCGGCCGGGATGAGGGGGTGGTCGCCGCGCTGCCCCTGGCCGCGCTGTTCGATTGGCTGAGGGGTCGCCCCTGGCCTCGCGCGGTGAGCCAGGCTCGATCGGGTGGTTTTGAGCAACTGGGCTGGGTGGTCGATCTTTCGCGGCGCGCCGAAGGCTGGCTGCTCGTGCGGCGCGAGGCGGCCCCCGAGGTCACGGTGCGCGTGCTGCTGGACGAGGGCTCGCGATGAGCTTGATCGCCATCCATGATGTGCCGGCGCCTGCCAAGCTGAATCTCTTCCTGCATGTGGTCGGACGGCGCGACGACGGCTACCACCTGCTGCAGTCGGTCTTCATGCTGATCGACTGGTGCGACACGCTGCACTTCGAACGCCGAAGCGACGGACGCCTGCAACGGCACGACATGGGCGCCGCCCTGCCCGCCGACGACCTGTGTCTGCGCGCGGCGCGGCTGCTGCAGACCCGCAGCGGCACGGGCCTGGGCGCAGACATCTCGATCGACAAGCGCGTGCCCTGGGGCGCTGGCCTCGGTGGTGGCAGCTCCGACGCCGCCAGCACTCTGCGGGCCTTGAACCGACTCTGGGACCTGGGTTGGTCGCGAGCGCGTCTGCTGGCCCTCGCCCTGGAGCTGGGCGCCGATGTGCCCTTCTTCGTGGGCGGACGCAATGCCTGGGTCGAGGGCATCGGCGAGCGCCTCACGCCCACCGCCCTGCCGCTGCGCGGCTGGGCGGTGCTCAAGCCGGCCGCGGTCATCCCCACCGCAGCGGTGTTCGGCAGCCCGGACTTGGTCCGCGACACGCCCGCTGCTACAATTTCCGACTTTCTCGCAGACCCCTTGGGGTTTGGTCACAACGATCTTCAGGCGCCGGCCGAGGCCTTCAGCTCAGAGGTGACCGATGCCCTGGAGCTGCTCAAAGCCCGCTTCGGCCACAGCCGGATGTCGGGCTCGGGCAGCGCGGTGTTTGCGCAGGCCGGTGCTGACGATGTACCGCCGCAGGGCAGTCTGGAAGCGATGTCGCTTCCCGTGTCCTGGGTGGGCCGGATGTGCCAGGGTCTGGCACAGCATCCGCTGGTCGATTGGGCTGTTTGAACAGCCGAGTGACAACGGAGGCTCGCAGATCGCAAGTTTCAAGGGCGAGTCTGGCCTCAAGCCGGTCGCGTCCTGTGTAGGGGAGTCGCCAAGTTGGTCAAGGCATCGGATTTTGATTCCGACATGCGAGGGTTCGAGTCCTTCCTCCCCTGCCAAATCACCGCCCTTCATGGCGCCCGCTTTGGGCGCCATGTCGTTTGAAGCCCCCGGGGTTCGCCCCGACCGCCACGGACGCGTGATGATCGCCAACACCGTGCTGTTCACCGGCAACGCCAACCCGGCGCTGGCCCAGGAGATTGCCCAACAGCTCGGCATCGAGCTGGGCCGGGCGGAGGTGGGCCGCTTCTCCGACGGCGAGGTCACGGTCGAGATCCAGCAGAACGTGCGGGCGCGCGATGTGTTCGTGGTGCAACCGACCTGCGCGCCGACCAACGAGAACCTGATGGAGCTCTTCATCATGGTCGACGCGCTCAAGCGGGCTTCGGCCGGGCGCGTCACCGCGGTGATTCCCTATTTCGGCTATGCGCGCCAGGATCGCCGGCCGCGCTCCACCCGGGTGCCGATCTCGGCCAAGGTGGTGGCCAACATGCTCGAGGCGGTCGGCGTGAGCCGGCTGCTGACCATGGACCTGCACGCCGACCAGATCCAGGGATTCTTTGACATCCCGGTCGACAACATCTACGCCTCACCGGTGCTGCTGAGCGACCTGAAGAGCCAGCGCTACGAGGACCTGATCGTGGTCTCGCCCGACGTCGGCGGCGTGGTCCGGGCCCGTGCCCTGGCCAAGCAACTCGACTGCGACCTCGCCATCATCGACAAGCGCCGTCCGACGCACAACGTCTCTGAGGTGATGCATGTCATCGGCGACATTGAGGGCCGCAACTGCGTGATCATGGACGACATGATCGACACCGCCGGTACCTTGGTGAAGGCGGCCGAGGTGCTCAAGGAGCGCGGCGCCAGGAATGTCTACGCCTATTGCACCCACCCGGTGTTCTCGGGGCCGGCGATCGAGCGCATCAAGAATTCACAGATCGACGAGGTGGTCATCACCAACACCATCCCGCTGGCGGCCCAGGCCCGGGGCACGGCGAAGATCCGGCAGCTTTCGGTGGCCTTCCTGTTCGCGGAGACGATCCGCCGCATTTCCGACGGTGAGTCCGTCACCTCCCTGTTCTCGGAGCAGAACAACAACTTCTGATCCGCGTCCACACCCGTGCGCATGGGGCGCCCGGGCATTCACGAGGCACCTGGTCGCGGGTGCCTTCCTCATTGGAGAAACACTATGAAATTCGTCGCATTTCCGCGCGAACTGCAGGGGACCGGAGCGAGCCGCCGCCTGCGCCATTCCGGCAAGGTGCCTGGCATCGTCTACGGTGCCGGCGAGCCGGTGATGGTCGAGCTCGACCACAACGCCCTGTTCCATGCGCTGAAGAAGGAAGCCTTCCACTCCTCGCTGCTGGAGATGGAGCTCGCTGGCAACAGCCAGCAGGTGCTGCTGCGCGATGTGCAGATGCACGCCTTCCGCCCGATCGTGATGCATGTGGACTTCCAGCGTGTGGACGCCACCACCCGCATCCAGAAGCGGGTGCCGCTGCACTTCATCAACGAGGACAGCGCGCCGGCGGTCAAGATCGACAAGTGCTTGATCTCGCACGTGGCCACCGAACTTGAGATCGAGTGCCTGGCCTCCCAGCTGCCCGAGTTCCTGACGGTGGACCTGGGCAACCTGGCCAAGGGCCAGTCGCTGCATGTCAGCGACGTGCCCCTCGGCGCCGACACGAAGGTCGTGCTGCGTGGCCGCAAGAACCCCGTGATCGCCACAGTGGTGAACCCGGCCGCCGAGGAGGTCCTGCCGGAAGCCGCAGCGCCGCTGGCCAAGGCCGCGCCGGTCAAGGGCAAGAAGACCGAGAAGCAGAACAAGAAGTGAGTCCGCCACGGGCCCTGCCCGACGGCCACACCCAGCCCCGCTTCGGCGGGGCTTTTTGTTGCTCGCTCGCGATAATCGGCGCCATGATCAAACTGATGGTGGGCCTGGGCAATCCGGGCTCGGAGTACGCGGCCACTAGGCACAACGCCGGTTTCTGGTGGATCGACGCCGCAGCGCGCCAGCTCAAGGCGACGCTGCTCAGCGAGCGCGGCTACCACGGCCTCGTCGCCCGCGTGAACGCGCCCGGCGGGCCGCTGTGGCTGCTCGAGCCCCAGACGTACATGAATCTGTCCGGCAAGTCGGTGGCGGCGCTGGCGCGCTTCTTCAAGATCGAGCCGCAGGAGATCCTGGTCGTTCACGACGAGCTGGACCTGCCACCCGGCGAGGTCAAGCTCAAGCTCGGCGGCGGTCATGCGGGCCACAACGGCCTGCGCGACATCCATGCCCAGCTCGGCTCGTCCGATTACTGGCGGCTGCGCCTGGGCATCGGCCACCCGGGCGTGAAGGCCGAGGTGGCGAACGACGTGCTGGGAAAGCCAGCGCCCGAACACCGCGAGGCGATCGAGGCGGCCATTGCGCGCTCGCTCACCGCGCTGGACGCCCTGCGTGCCGGGGAGATGCCCCGCGCCACGGCCCTGATCCACACCACCCGACCGCCGCGGCCCAAGCCAGAGCGACAGGCCGCGCCCTCGGCCGCGGTTCAGCCCGCGGCGCTGTCCGCCGGCAGCGGCACTGCGGATCCGGTTGCCGACTGAAGGCGCTGGAAGCGGGCCCACAGCGTGGGTGGGTCATCCGGGTGCGCAGGGTCCTTGGGGATACAGGCCACCGGGCAGACCTGCACGCATTGGGGCTCGTCGAAATGACCCACGCATTCGGTGCAGCGATTCGGGTCGATGACGTAGATCTCCGGGCCGAGCGAGATCGCCTGGTTCGGGCACTCGGGCTCGCAGACGTCGCAGTTGATGCACTCGTCGGTGATCAGCAGGGCCATGCCGACCCCGCTGGGATGTCGCAGGTTTGGCCGTGCCTCATGCGCGCCGCCTCACAGAGGCTGCTCGGCGCGCGCAGCCTGGTGCGTGCAGTCGGGTGAGCGCAAGCTTCATGAGCGCTGGCCCACCCGCTCCAGCAGCCGCCGCAGGACCGAGGGTGCCACGAACTTGGACACATCACCGCCGAGCCGGGCGATCTCGCGCACGAAGGTGCCGCTGATGAACTGGAAGGAATCGCCAGGCGTCAGGAACACCGTCTCGACCTCGGGCATCAGCTGCCGGTTCATGCCGGCCATCTGGAATTCGTATTCGAAATCGCTGACCGCCCGCAGGCCGCGCACCACCACCTTGCCGCCATGGCCGACGACGAAATCACGCAGCAGGCCCCGGAAGGCGATCACCTCGACATTGGCATAGGGCCGCGCGAGTTCGGTGGCGATCTCCAGGCGCTCTTCCACGCTGAACATCGTCTGCTTGTGGTGGCCGGCCGCCACCGCCAGGATCAGCCGTGGGAACAGCGTGCTGGCGCGGCGCATGAGGTCTTCGTGCCCGAGCGTCATCGGGTCGAAGGTGCCGGGGTAGACGGCGATCAAGGGCGAGGCGTTCGAGTCACTCATCACGCGAGTGTCCAGGCAGGGATCAAGCGCCACCGACGGATGGGGCTGCCCCAGCCACGGCATGCCGGAGCAGGTGCGCATGCACTCGGCCGGCGCGCAGATGGCGCCAGGACGCCAGGCCCAGCGGCTCCAAGTCCAGGGGCTCCAGGTCTCTGTCGGCCTCCAGGTAGAGAAAGCCACCGGCGCCGAGCAAGCGCGCCGCCGCGGCCAGCGAGGCGCCATGCAGACCGGCCCCGAAAGGCGGATCCACCAGCACCAGATCGAAGGCATCTCCGGCGTGCCGGGTCATCCAGCCTACCGCGTCGGTTGCCTCGACCCGCACCATGTCGGCGCCGAGCCGGGCCTGGACCGTTTTCAGGCCCGCGGCGAGGACGGCATCGCGCTCGAGCATCACCACCTCGCGCGCCCCGCGCGAGGCGGCCTCGAAGCCCAGGGCGCCACTGCCGGCGAAGGCGTCGAGACAGCGCCAGCCGCTGAGGTCCTGGCCCAGCCAGTTGAAGAGCGTCTCGCGCACGCGGTCTGGCGTGGGCCTCAGCCCCTCGCGGTCCGCCACCGGCAGTTTGCTGCGCTTCCAGCGCCCGCCGATCAATCTGACTTCACCGGGCGGACGCCGGGCGGCTTTGTTCGAGGGCGGCAATGGGGATTTCACGGGCCGATTCTAGGCAGCAAACGGAACATCGTCGGCCCAAGCGCTGAGTGCCTGGACCCGGCTGGCGTGCCCCGGCGGGGAGGGCGATCGGCCAGTGGCTTGCGCCGGCATTTTGCCAAGAGCTGTCGGCCTTGCATCGAGTCGACGAACAGCCCAGGGTGCGCTGCGGCACAGCGTTCACAGCCGGGTCCCTAAAATCGGGACCCGATGTTCAGTTTCTTCAGGAAAAAGGCGCCCGCGGCGCCGCCCGCGCCGAACCCGGCACCCGCCTCCACGCCGAGCCCGATCCCGGC
>CAISYQ010000343.1 GCA_903889735.1 uncultured Methylibium sp. | reverse complement strand
GTCCGGGCGTGGCCCGACGGGCAGCGCTACCCGCGCGTGGTGGCCCGCGGCGTCGTGCTCGAACACCAGGGTGCCGCCCAGGCGGACGACGATCTGCTGCACCACAGTCAGGCCGAGACCGCTGCCCGGCACGTGCCGGCTGGCATCGGCGCGGGCAAAGGCCTCCAGCAGGGTGCTCTCCTGACCCGCGGGCGAGCCGGTGCCGGCATCGAGCACGTCGATGAGGGTGCCCTTCGGCACCGCCGCTGCGCGCACCACCACGGGCACCGCCCCGTGCGTGAGCGCGTTGTCGACCAGATTGAAGATCAGCTGGTCGACGAGCAGGGCGTTGGCGCGCGTCAGGACTGTTCCATGGCACCAGGGCTGCGGGCCGGCCTCGGCGGCCTGCCAGCGGAGCTCCACGGGCGGTCGGCCCAGCCGCTCCACCACGGCCCTGGCAATGGCCGCCACGTCGACCGGCGCGTCCATGGCCAGTGTGCCGGCGCGCACGTAGTCCAGGAAGCTGCCGATCAGCCGGTCGGCGTGGTCGACGTTGCGCGTGATGGCGGCGGTGGCGACCTGCGTGTCCTGCCCGGGCTTGAGCATCTCCGCCGTCAGCCGGATGCGCCCCAGCGGGCTGCGCAGGTCGTGCGAGACGCCCGCCAGCAGCAGCGCCCGCTCACGTTCGGTACGGCTTAGCCGATCGATGAGCTGGCGGTAGGCCGCATCGATGGCCGTGACCTCGGCTGACGCGGCAGCATCCAGGCGTGGCAGCGGCACGGCGGCGGCAGCAGCCTGCGCGTCGGCGTCGCTCCCAGAGAGGGCGATCATGTCGCTTTCCAGCCGTCGGTGGAGCGCCTCGAGCGGTCGGGTCAGCCGCCGGGCGAAGCGCCAGCTCAGGCCGACCATCACGGCCTGCATCAGCAGGGAGACCGTGATGTTGTAGCGGTTGAATGCCGGCCAGACCGGGACCGACACCAGCCCCAGCCAGACCCCTTCGCGGCTGGTGGGCTGCGCGTGGAACCAGTACGTCAGCCCCCGTCCTTGCAGCCCAGGCGCACCGCATCGATATCGACGCCACCGATGGCGAATTCGCGTTTCCATTCCCTGAGTCCGGGCATCCACGAGACGCCGACCGTCCCCTGGGCCTCGGGCAGGCTCGCGCGGCGCTGCAGCGGGTAGCTTGCCGAGGCCAGCATCGGGGGCAGGTCACCCTGGCAGCGAGGGGGTACTGGGAAGCGGGGTGGTGCGCGGGTGATTTACTTTCAGCTCGCAGGCGATCAGTGGGTTCTTTTGGTCATGGCCTACGCAAAAGCTGAGCGCACGAGCGTCAAGCCAAAGGACATCAAGCGGAGTTGATGGTGTGAAGGCGCTGAAGAAATTGAACGTGAACAAGGTGGCCGCGGCCATCGAGGTGGACGCGGGTCAGGCGCTCCCCGGTCTTCGCGAATCACTGGCCGAGGCTAAGGCCGGCCGCGCTGGGCGGGTACACACGCAAGAGCAGACTGTGGAACGCCGCCGTGGTCGCCCAGCCGGCAGTGTCGCGACGGTGACCAAGGAGTCCGCGAAGCTACGCCTGGACCCTGACGTTCTCGCTGCCCTTCGAGCCACCGGTGAGGGCTGGCAGACCCGCATCAATGACATGCTGCGCGCCAGCTTGTTGCTGGCTGGGCGGTCGGGGTAGCCGAGCCCCCCGAGTCCAGTGGACATTCCGTGTAGGAGGGGCCACCAGACCTGCCAACCAAAGCGCCTTACGCTGTTAGCACCCCCCAATCGTTGGAAACCGGGCACCAGCCCAGCGAAGAAAATCTCCTGACCGCAGACCGTTTGCAAGGGCATCACTTCTCCCCCGCCAGACGGCCAGACCCACCTGCTCCACGGCCTCACGGCTGCTGAAGGGCGCACCGAACCCCGCACCCTGCGGGGTTTTGCGTTTCCGGAGACGCACTGTCAGTCCTGCCCTGGAATGCCATGGGGGGCCGCTGGCGCCCAACCCGCAATGCGGTCGAGACCGCGGTCCGCTTCACGCCACCTTCCCGAGCGCGCGCAGGATTTTTTCCGGCGTGAACGGTTGAGAAAACACCGCGGCATCGAACGGGCGCAAGGCGTTGTTGATCGCGTTCATGACGGCTGCGGGTGCGCCGGCCGTGCCGGCCTCGCCCGCGCCCTTGGCGCCGAGTTGTGAGCTTTTCGTGGGGGTCTGGACATGGGCCACGACGATATCGGGCATCTCGCCGGACATCGGTACCAGGTAGTCGGCCATGCTGCCATTGAGCAGCTGCCCGTTGTTGTCGTAGAGGCACTCCTCGTACATGGCGCCGCCAATGCCTTGGACGATGGCGCCGCGCATCTGCTCGTCAACGAGCATCGGGTTCACGACCCGGCCGCAGTCCTCAACGGCCCAGTGCTTGAGCAGTTTCACGAAACCGGTCTCGGTGTCCACCTCGACGTACGAGGCCTGAACACCGTTGGTGAAGATGAACGGATGATCGCGCTGCGCATAGTGGCGCGTGACCATCAGCTCAGGCGTGAAGCCGGCCGGCAGCGTGTCGGGCCGGAAATAGGCGATCCGGCCCAGTTCGGCCAGGGGCAGCACGGCGGCGCCGGTGGCCAGATCAATCACGGCATCGCGGCGCACCGCCAGCTGGCTGGCATCGCGCTTAAGAATCACGCCTGCCACCCGCAGGATGCCCTGCCGCAAGGCCAGACCGGCCTGCAACACCGCTTCGCCCCCGATGCCTGCGCCGCGCGACGCCCAGGTGCCACCACCGTAGGGGGTGATGTCGGTGTCGCCGGTGACCACACGGACCTTGTCCATGCCGACACCGACCGCGTCCGCGGCGATCTGCGCAAAGATGCCCTCGCTGCCCTGGCCTTGCTCGCCGACGCTGACCATCACCGTCACGCCGCCGGTGGGGTCGAGCCGGATCGTCGCGCCATCCTGGGCTGCGATGCGGGCGCCACCGACACCGTAGAAGGCGGCGCCCGGGTTGGTCAGTTCGATCAGCGTTGCGAAGCCGATGCCACGGTAGATGCCCCGCTCGCGGAGCATCGCCTGCTCGGCCAGCAGCGCCGGGTAGTCGATCAGTGTCTCGATGCGCCGCAGGCATTGCTCATGCGAAAGCACCTCGAGCTTGATGCCCGACGCGCCGGTCGCCGGGTAGGCGTCGTCAGGAATGACATTGCGAAGGCGCAGGGCCAGCGGGTCGAAGCCGAGCTTTGCCGCGGCCAGATCGACGAGCCCCTCGGTCACCGCACAGGCAATCGGGTGGCCCACGCCGCGGTACTGGCAGGTCGGCGTCTTGTTCAGGAACACGACCTTCAGCGAGGCGCGGTACTGCTGGTGCTTGTAGGGGCCGCCGGTGAGGTTGACGACCTGGTTGCCCTCGATCGCGCTGGTGCGCGGAAACATCGAATAAGGGCCGATGCCCGTCAGGTCGTCGATCTCGAAGGCGAGGATATCGCCCTCCTTGCTGGCCGCGATGCGGCCATGGACGCGGTGCTCGCGCGCATGGATGTCGCTGGTGAAGGACTCGAGCCGGTCCGCCACAAACTTGACCGGTCGCTTGAGCAGCATCGCGACGGCCACGGTCGCGAAATCATCAGGGTAGGCATGGACCTTGATGCCGAACGAGCCGCCCACGTCCTTGCAGATCACGCGAACAGCCGATTCGGACAGACCGAACTGGCGCGCGTACAAGTCCTGCATCATGTGCGGCGCCTGTTGCGAGTGGTAGACCGTCAGGCGCTGATCCCCCGGGTTCCAGTCGGCGATCTGGCAGCGGGGTTCGAGCGTCACGCCCGTGTGTCGGCCGAATTGGAAGGTCGCTTCAGCCACGACGTCCGCCCTTGCGAAGGCGTCATCGACGCCTCCGGTGTCGAGCTGTCGGGTGAAACACAGGTTGTCGCCGAGGGCTGCGTGGATGACGGGTGTCTCGGGGGCGAGCGCCGTTTCCATGTCGGTGGCGGCCGGCAGCGGCTCCCACTCAACCTGCAGGTACTGCAAGGCGTCCTCGGCCTGCACGCGGGTTTCGGCCACGATGGCCACGACCGGCTCGCCTTGCCAACAGGCACGCTCCAATGCAAGCGCGTGCTGCGGTGCCGACTTCATGCCGGCCAGGTGACCCAGGGTTGCCACCCAGGGCTGGCAGATGCGCGCGACGTCGGCGCCGTCGAACACGCCGACCACGCCGGGCATCAGGCGGGCGTAGTCCCGGACGATGCGGACGATGCGGCAGTGTGCGACGGGCGAACGCCAGTAGACGACGTGCGCCATGCGCGGAAGCTTCAGGTCGTCAACGTAGGCGCCGCGGCCTTCGACGAGCCTGCGCGCGCCAGGTCGAGCCACCGACACGCCGATGTAGCGCGGGTCTTCGGTGACGTCGGCCAACTCGGCAGGTATGCGCTCAGGGGCATTCATGCGAGCGCTCCGGTGCGGGAGGCCGCCGTCTGGCGCGCGGCCAGCACATCGCAGATCGCATCCACGATGGCCTGGTAGCCGGTGCAGCGGCAGTAGTTGCCGGAGATTCCCAGGCGCACCTCCTCGCGGGTGGCATCGGGCCGGGTCTCGATCAGCTCGATCGCCGCCATCAGCATGCCGCTGGTGCAGTAGCCGCACTGCAGCGCATTGCGGGCGACGAAGGCCTCTTGCAGATCGCGTGCGCAGCCGCGCTCGGTCAGGCCCTCGACGGTCTCGACCGCGCGGCCATCGGCCTGCACGGCCAGCACGAGGCAGCCTCGCACCACCTGACCGTCGAGCCGAACGCTGCAGGCGCCGCAGACGCCGTGCTCGCAGCCGAGGTGTGAGCCGGTCAGGCCGAGATCCTCGCGCAGGAAGTCGACGAGGTGCTGGCGCGGTGACACGCGGCAGTGGTGGGGCTCACCGTTGACATGCAGGTGGATCGCACGGGTGTCGTCCATGGTCAAAGTCCTTGCTGGAGAAGCCGGCGTGTCAGCACGCCGGCCAGGTGGCGCTTCATCGAGGCACTGTTGGTCAGGTCAGGAAGCGGCTCGATGGTGCTCTGCACGGCGGCCACCATCTCGTCGACCGCGTCGGCGGTCAAGGGTCGGTCGATGAACAAGGCCTCGGCCGCCTCGGCCCGCCAGGGCGTGGCACCCACACCCAGGAAGGACAGGCGAAGACCGCGCAGGCCTTGCGGCGTGCGCCGCGCCGTCATCGCAAGGCCGATGATTGCGTAGTCGCCATGGCGCCGAGCCAGCTCGCAGAAGCCGACCACGTCGTCCGGCCTGTGCAGAGGAAGTTCGCAGGCGGCGACGATCTCGCCCTCGGTCAGCGCCGTCGTGTAGAGGTCGAGAAAGAACTCACGCGCCGGGATGCGCCGCTCGCCGTGCGCGCTGCGAGCAACAACGACTCCGTCAAGTGCCATCAGGCAGGCCGGCCATTCGGCGGCCGGATCGGCGTAAGCGATCGACCCGCCCCATGTGCCCCGATTGCGGATCGCACGGTGGGCGATGTGAGGCGCAGCCAGCGCCAGCAGCGGTGCATGGGCGGCGATCAGGGGTGAGGCCTCGATCTCGCTGTGTGTGACGAGGGCGCCGATCGACAGCACGTCGCCGCGCACGGCCAGGCCCTTCAGCGCCTCGATGCTGGTGATGTCGATCAGCAGCGCCGGCTCGGACAGGCGCATGTTGAGGGTCGCCAGCAAGGTCTGGCCGCCCGCGAGCAGGCGCGCCTCGTCACCGTGCGCGGCCATCAGCGCGAACATGGCGTCGAGCGAGCGGGGTTTTTGGTAATCGAATGCCGGTGCTTTCATCGGGGCTCCTCAGTGGCCTGAGGCCCGGGCGACCCAGAAGCCGAACGCCGTGGCGCCAGCGCCGAGTGCGAACCACAGCACGCGCACGCCCTCAGATGGACCCAGCGACGCCGCCGCGATGGGTTCGACCGATGCCGCGACGGCCATGCCGGGCGCGAAGGCGGGCGTATCGCTGGCTTGTAGCGCCGAGGCAGGGGAGGGGGCCGTGGCGCCAATCTGCGTGCCGAAGGCCTCGAAGAACTGCGTGGCCGTTCGCTTGGCCGAGGCATCGATCATGCGGCCCCCGATCTGACCGAGCTTGCCACCGACCGAGGCTGTCGCGGTGTATCGCAGCCGCGTGCCGCCGCCTTCCTCGGCGAGCGCCACGGTCGAGCTGCCGCTCGCGAAGCCGGCCGCACCGCCCGAGCCCTCGAATTTCAGGACGCAGCCCTCGCCGGGTCGCACGTCGCTCATCAAGAGCTTGCCGACGAAGCGCGCCCGCACCGGCCCCATCCTGATCAAGACCCGGACATGGGTCTCGGTCGGCGAGATCTGGCGC
>CAISYQ010000342.1 GCA_903889735.1 uncultured Methylibium sp. | reverse complement strand
TCAGGACATGAGCTTGACCAGCGCCAACCTGGCCACGCTGGCCGATGGCGCGGTGCTGGTGACGACCAGCGTGAAGGATGCAGCGGGCAACATCAGCACCAGCAGCAATGGGGGCTTCACCCTCGACAGGGTGGCGCCCACGCTGAGTGCCACGCTTGTGGGTGACGCGGCCAAGACCGCAGCCGAGGCGATTGCCGATGCTGGCGTGATGGCGGTGACGGCGGAGTCAGGCGCTGAGGTCAGTGTGACCTTCACGGGCCAAAGCAATGTCGTGGTCAAGACCATCGACTCGGCCGCGGGTTCGGGACAAACCGTCAAGCTCACATCTGCTGATCTCGCGACTTTGGGCGACGGTGCGGTCACTGTGGCCACCACGGCCACCGACCTGGCCGGCAATGTCCGTCTGCTGACGGGCGGCGGCTTCACGCTCGACTCGGCATTGCCCACTTTGAGCAGTGCCGAAGCCAACGGCAAGACCTTGAGCCTGACCTTCAGCGAAGCCTTGAATGAATCGCAGGCGCCGCTGGCCGCTGGCTTCACGGTAACGGTCGGCAGCACCCCGGCAAACGTCAGCGGGGTGACGGTTCGGGGCAACGTCGTCACGTTGACGCTGTCCAGCGCGGTGGCCAACGGCAGCACGGTGAAGGTCAGTCATGCCGGCACGTCAGGGTTGAATGCAATCGAGGATGTCGCTGGCAACCCGGCCGCTGCGCTGGTCAACGCCAGCGTCTCGGCGCCTTCAGGAAGCTTGGTCGACGGTTACATCCGCGGCGCGAAGATCTATGTCGACATCAACAGCAATGGCCTGCCTGATGCGGGTGAGGATATCGGTGTATTCACCAACGCCAGCGGCAACATTTTTCTGCCTGCCGCAATGCCTGGCGGGGGCACGGTGCCCAGCGGCACGTTGTTGGCGGTGGGCGGATTCAACATCGACACCGGTGTTGCCAACACCATCATCTACAAAGCACCAGCGGGCTCATCGACTGTTTCTCCACTGACTACGTTGATTCAGGGTTATGTCGACGCTCATTCTGGCAGCAGCGCTTCAAACGCGTCGACGATAATCGCTGCATCGCTGAACTTGCCGGTGGGCGTCGACTTGCTGACATTCGATCCGCTCGCCACCAATGGTTCGGCCGATGCGTTGGCGGTGCAGAAAGCCGCCGCGCAGGTTTCCACCATCGCGATGCTGGCTGCGGCTTCACCAGGTGGGGGCAACGCCGCCGCCGCCGGCGCGAATGTTTTCAGCAAGCTGGTGACCGCCGTTGCGGGCGGCAATGTCAACTTGACCAGTGGCGTGGTTCTGGAAACCTTGCTGGCGGGCAGCGGTGCCAGCAGCACGGAAGTGCAGACCGCCACCGCGTCGATCAGCAACGCTGTATCGTTTTCTGCCATCACCTCGGCTCAAGCCTTGGCGCTGGACAAGATCGCCCCCGCGGCGCCGACGGCGCTGGCCTTGCTGGCCGCTTCTGACAGCGGCAGCGTCAGCAACGATGGCGTGACGAATGTCGACCGTCCTACCTTGCGGATGACGCTCGATGTCGTCGCCACCGACGGCAAGGCTGCGGTGTCGGGTGACACGGTGAAGGTCTATAACGGCGCCAGCTTGGTGGGCACAGCGACGCTGGTTGCGCAAGACATCCAGCTTGGTCGCGTGGATGTCGTCCTCAACGCCAGCCTGAGCGAAGCCACGCACACCCTAATTGCAAAGATGAACGACCAAGCGGCGAACACGGGGCTTGCCTCGACTGGCTTGACGATCACGGTGGACAAGACGGGTCCGACCAAGACGGTGTCGACCCTGGCGCTGTCTGCCGACACCGGTTCTCCTAGCTTTGATTTCATCACCAAGACGGCGGCCCAGACCATTGGCGGAACGCTCAGCAGTTCGCTGGCGGCGGGCGAAGTGGTTCAGGTGTCGTTGGACAACGGCAGCACCTGGTTAGCCGCCACAGCCGCAGTAGGGTCGACGGCGTTCAGTCTTGGCGACCTGACCCTGATCGTCAGCAATACGCTGCAGGCCCTTGTCATGGACCTGGCCGGCAATACCGGAGCGGCCAAGACCCAAGCCTATGTGCTGGACAGCGCGGCACCCACGCTGAGCGCCACGCTTGTGGGTGACGCTGCAAAGACCGCAGCCGAGGCGATTGCCGATGCCGGCGTGATGGGGGTGACGGCGGAGTCAGGCACCGCCGTCAGTGTGACTTTCACGGGCCAAAGCAATGCCGTCGTCAAGACCATCGACTCAGCCACGGGTTCGGGTCAGATCGTCAAGCTCATCGCCTTTGATCTTGATATCTTGGGCGACGGCGCGGTCACTGTGGCCATCACGGCCACCGACCTGGCCGGCAATGTCCGGCTGCTGACGGGCGGCGGCTTCACGCTCGACAGGGTCACGCCAGCGCTGGCTGTGACGGCGCTGGGTGCCAGCGCCAAGACGGCAGTCGAGGCCAGCGCGGCGGGTGGCGCGCTCAGCGTGACCGCCGAGTCTGGCGCTTCGGTGACGGTCAGCCTCACGGGGACTGTAGGCGCGGCGACCAAAACCTTCACCAGCGATGGTCTGGCCCACCCGGTGGTGCTGAGTGCAGGCGATCTGACCGGTCTGGGCAATGGTGCGGTTACGGTGTCGACGATTGCTATCGACACGGCGGGCAACGTCAGCCCGACCAGTGCCGCAGGTGGTTTTGTACTTACTGAGGTCGCGCCGACACCCGCGCCGACACCCGCGCCGACACCCGCGCCGACACCCGCGCCGACACCCGCGCCGACACCCGCGCCGACACCCGCGCCGACACCCGCGCCGACACCCGCG
>CAISYQ010000341.1 GCA_903889735.1 uncultured Methylibium sp. | reverse complement strand
GGTGGGGGTCGTTGGTTCGAGTCCAATCGCGCCTACCAACACACAGCCCAGGCAAGTCCTTGAACTGCCTGGGCTTTTTTGTTTCCGCCCCATCCCTCCATGACGCCTTGGGATGAGCGCGGCGATGAACTCCTGAGCGCGCAGCCCGCTGCGGCGGCCCCAAAATGAGGACCTCGGGTTTCGCGCAAGCAACCGCCCACCGCGCCGTGACGATGAGCATCCCCATTCCCCAGCCCTTGCAGACGCTCCACGCCGCCTCGGCCGCCTTTGAGGCGGCGCGCCATGTCGATGTCTTGCCGGACGGACACCGTTCGCGCCGCCTGCATGGGCACAGCTTCCTGGCGACGGTGCGCTGCGCCCTGCCCGAGGGCTGGGCGCCGTTTCCCGGCGGCGAGGTCGAGCGGTTGAGGTCGGCGTTGCAGACGCTGGTGGCGGCCTGGGATTACCGGCTGCTCAACGAGCAGCTGCCGGTCCCCACCGACGAGAACCTGGCCCGCTGGCTGCGTGATCGGCTGGGCATCCCCGGCATTGCGCAGGTCGGCATCCAGAGCACCGCGCACGAGGGCGTGGACCTCGACGCATCCGGGCAGGCCCATGTGTGGCGGCGCTACGCATTCCAGTCCGCGCACCGGCTGCCCCATGTGGCCATTGGCCACAAGTGCGGCCGCATGCACGGCCATGGCTTCGAGGTGATCCTGCATGCCAACCAGGATCTCGGGAACGGCAGCAGCTGCAACGGCGACCTGGCCGTCGACTACGACCACCTGGATGCCATCTGGGCGCCGTTCCACCGCGAGCTCGACCATGCCTGCTTGAACGATCTTCCGGGCCTGCACAACCCAACCAGCGAGATGTTGTCGAGCTGGCTCTGGGAGCGCATCCGGCCGCGGCTGCCCGAGCTGTCGTGGATCACCGTCTACGAGACCGGTTCCTGCGGCGCCAGCTACGACGGGCGGGATTACAGGATCTGGAAGGAGCTCACCCTCGACAGCGCGCTGCAGCTGCGGCGCGCCCCGGAGGGCAGCCCCTTGCGGCGCCTGCACGGCCACACCTACACGCTGCGCCTGCACCTGGCGGCACCGCTCGACCAGGTGATGGGCTGGACGGTCGACTTCGGGGACGTCAAGGCGCTCTTCACCCCGATCTTCAAGGCGCTGGACCACCAACCCCTGCACGAGATCCCCGACCTGGCCGATTGCGACACCGCATCGCTGGCGCAATGGATCCTGGGCAAGGCGCGCGGGCAGCTGCCCCAGCTCGAGCGGGTGGACCTGTACGAGACCCGCGGCTGCGGCGCGATCGTGATGGCCGGCGCGGGCGGGCCGGCCCTGCCGCTCTGAGCATCGTCCTGAACCGCACCAGACAAGGGGTCACGCCTTGACCGACCGCATCACCCTGGACATCGCCTCGGCCGAGCTGCCGATGGCCGATGTGTTCCTGCCGATGATGAAGAGCGCGGCCCTCATCTCGGCCGGCCAGCTGGGCCTCTTCCAGGCGCTGGCCGAGGGTCCGCTGGAGGTGGCCGCGCTGGCCGCCAGGCTGGGCTGCGCCGAGTCGGGCGTCACCCGGCTGGCGGACCTGCTGGTGAGCGCCGGCTATCTCCGGCGCGAAGGCCCTTGCCTTGCCAATGCGCCCCAGGCCGCGCGCTGGTTCACCGCCCAGGGCGAGGTCGACTACACCGCCGGATTGCTCTGGTCGGGCGAGGCCTGGGGCCTGATGGCCACCCTCAGCGACTGTGTCCGCG
>CAISYQ010000340.1 GCA_903889735.1 uncultured Methylibium sp. | reverse complement strand
CGCGAGCTGCTATGTCTACCTGGTCGAGAACTGCGTCAAGCCGCTGCTGGGCGGCGCTCCCGACCCGGCCGTCCTCGAGGCGCAGGCGGCGCAGTTCCACAAGCTCGCCGGCATCTTGGACCAGCGCCTGGCCGGCCGCGAGTGGATCGCATCGGACGGCCCCACCATCGCCGACATCGCGCTGGCCGCGCCCATGCACCTGCATGGCTGGCAGCAGTTGCCGCTGGACCGGCACCCGAACCTGCACCGCTGGATGACCGAACGCATCGAGCCCCTGCCCTGCTGGCAGAAGACCTGGGTGGGCGAGGGCTTCACCACCCGCGCGGCCTGACCGGCGCATCGGCCGACCGCTGACCGCCCTGCAGCTGACACGCCCTGCAGTTGACCCCGACAAGCCCCCCAGACCCCGAGGACCCGCCCCGCCATGAACGACGCCCGCTCCGTCCGCGCCACGCTGAACTACTCCGTCGACAACGGCACCCCGCTGGACGTCTACTTCTACGAGCCCGATCCCCCGGTGCAGCCCAACCCGCCGGGCAGCGACCCCCGGGAGACGGAAATCCACAACGGCTGGCCTGAGGCGCAGGGCCTCTCGACGGACCGCGAGGGCTTCGAGATCCACGATTTTGATGCCCGCTTTGATGCCTTCGACGACGAGGCCGCGGTCACGTCCACGTTCTACGAGCAGGTGGTCGACCATGTGAAGCGGCACAGCGGCGCCCGGCGCGTGATCGTGTTCGACCACACCATCCGCCAGCGCATGCCGGACGACCTGAAGGCGCAGACCACCGTCCACCGCCCGGCCGTGATGCTGGTGCACAGCGACTACACGACGGTCAGCGGCCCGCAGCGCGTGCGCGACCTCCTCGGCGACGAGGCCGAGGCCCTGCTGGCGCGGCGGGTGGCCTTCTTTAATGTCTGGAAACCGCTGCGCCGAACGGTCGAGGAGCTGCCCCTGGCGGTCTGTGACGCGCGGACCCATGTGCCCGACGACATGCTCAGGATGGACCTCAAGTACCGCGAGCGGACCGGCGAGATCTACGCGATGCGCCATTCACCGGCGCACCGCTGGGTGTATTTCCCGAAGATGGCACCGACCCACGCGCTGCTGCTCAAGACCTACGAGTCCGAGACCGACGGCCGTGCCCGTTTCATGGGCCACACGGCCTTCGAGGACCCGACCTCACCGCCGGATGCGCCGCGCCGCGAGAGCATCGAGGTGCGCACCATGGCCTTCTTCTGACGCCGGATGCGCCTGCAGCTGCTCTCGGACCTCCATCTCGAGACCGAGGCCTTCACGCCGCAGCCGGCACCCGGCGCTGAACTCCTGGTGCTGGCTGGCGACATCGACAGCCGCTGGGCGGCCCTCGAGCGCTTTGCCCGCTGGCCGGTGCCGGTGATCCTGGTGGCCGGCAACCATGAATTCGACCGGCGCGAGCTGCTCGATGCCTGGCCGGCGCTGCGCGCGCGCTGCGAGGACCTGGGCATCCGCTTGCTCGAGCGCGAAACGCTGACGCTGAGCGACGCCACCGGCCGCCGCATCCGCTTCGTCGCGACCATCCGCTGGTGCGATTTCGACCTCTTCGGCCCGGCCGAGCGACCACGCTGCCTGCGTGCAGCGCGCTATTTCGTGGAGGTGATGCGTGCCACGCAAGGCGGCCAGATCTTTGATGCCGCGGCCGTGCGCGAGGAGGCCCTGGCCTGCCGGGCTTGGCTGGTGCAGGCGCTGCACGAGCCAGTCGAAGCCGATGCCACAGTAGTGATCACCCACTTTGGGCCAGGTCTCGGCAGCCTGGACCCACGCTATGGCAGCACGCCCGGATCGGCCAGCTTCTGCAACGCAGACGAGGACCTGTTCCCGCTGGCCGACCTGTGGCTGCACGGCCACCTGCACTGCCGCCACGACTACCGGGTCATGCACCCACCCGGATCCAGGCGTGCCAGCACCCGGGTGGTCAGCAACGCGCGGGGCCATGGCCACAAGGGCGAGTCTGCCGGTCACGACGCCCGGTTCTGCGTGAGCGTCTGAGCCGCGAGCGACTTCCGCGCGGCTGGGCCGGTCAGCCTTGGCCCGCACCTGGCTAGGCAGCCTGGGGCCCGGCGGTCCCACGTTCGACCGCATAGCGCGCCTGGGTGTGGATCTGCGCCTGGGCCTCGACCGGGAAGCGGGTGGCGCGGAAGGTGCAGTCCAGGCGCTCGGGGGTCAGGTCGATCAGCGCGTAGCCGCGCTCATCGCCCCGGGCGTGCAGCAGGTCGGGGTTGCTGCCGCGCATCAGCGAGACCATGGTCTCCGGCAATCCACGCGAGGTCAGTGAGCTGCAGACGAATTCGCTCGCCACCACCGCCGTGCGCGGGTCCGCGGGGTCAGCGCGCAGGCGGGCGGCCACATGGCGGTGCACGTCGCCACCGAGGCAGACCACGTCGCCTTGGGGCTGCGCGGCGATGGCCTGCATCAGCCGGGCGCGGGCCGCCGGGTAGCCGTCCCAGCCGTCGCTGAAGAAGCTGCGGCCGGCCGGGGTGTCGATGCCCGACGACGAGATCTGGGAGCCCTGGGCCAGCAGGCGCCAGCCGCGCGGGCTGGTGGCCAGCGCCTCGCCCAGCCAGCGTTCCTGCGCCGGGCCCAACACCGAGCGGGCGGGATCGCCGAGCTCGTCGCACTGCGTCATCACCCGGCCCCCGGCCCGGCCGGGTTCGTTGCAGGCCTGGACCGAGCGGTACTGGCGGTTGTCCAGCGTCCACAGGTCGGCGAGCCGCCCCCAGCGGTGGTGGCCGTGGATCTGCATCGCCGGGCCCACCGGCGCCATCTCGGGCGACACCGGCATGTGCTCGAAATAGGCCTTGTAGGCGGCGGTGCGCAGCGCCAGGAAGCCCTCGACACCCAGGCCCTCGGTGGGCGAGACGCCGCCGGCGTAGTCGTTCTCGACCTCGTGGTCGTCCCAGGTCAGCAGCCAGGGATGGGCGGCATGGGCCGCGCGCAGGGCCGGGTCGAGCTTGTAGGTCGCATGGCGGCGGCGGTAGCCGTCCAGGTCGGTCGGCTTCGGGCCCTCATGGGCGCGCAGCCGGTAGCGCGGGTTGCTGGATTCATAGATGTAGTCGCCCACGAACAGCACCAGATCGAGGTCCTGCTGTGCGATCTCCTGGTGCAGCGCAAAGGCGCCCTGCTCGTAGTGCTGACAGGAGGCCAGCGCCAACCGCAGCCGCGACACCGGCGCGTCGACCGCCGGCGCGGTGCGCGTGCGGCCGATGGGGCTGCTCGCCGCGCCGGCATGGAAGCGGTAGAAGAAACGCCGGTCGCTTGGCAGCCCGTCCACGCTGACATGCACGCTGTGGGCATGGGCCGGCTGCGCCAGGACCTCGCCGCGCCGCAGGCCTTTGGAAAACGCCTCGTCCTGTGCCAGCTCCCAGCGCACCGCCACCGCGGCATCGGGCAGGCCGCCCAGCGGCGCCATCGGCTGCGGCGCCAGCCGGGTCCACAGCAGCACGCGGTCCGGGCCCGGCATCCCGCTGGCCACACCGAGGGTGAAGGGATCGTCCGCCCCGGGCAGGCGCTCAATGCGGACACGGCCCTGTCCGGGCGTGAACAGGCTGCCCAGGGCCAGGGCAGCTGCCCCCCGGCCAAGCTGCGTCAGGAGGTGGCGGCGCTTCATCGTGGGCGGATTTTCCGGCAGGCGGGGCATCAAAAAGCGGGATGGCGGGTCTGTTGTTTGCTTGCTAGTGTCAACAAACAGACATGGCGATCCCCCCAAATGGGGGCTACCCCGTTGGAAGAGGCGGATTTACTCTCCGCTCCCCTAGAAAAGTTTTGTTGCGCCGTCGCAATCTGTCTCGATCATGAACCGCATCCTGCTGAACGTCCTCACCTGGACCATCGTGGCCTCCGCCGTGGTGGGCGCGCTGCTCCTGGCGCACGCGGTGGAGCCCCTGGAGCCCGGGGCTGCCCCGAGCACGCGGCAGATGGCTGAGGGCGGGCCATCGCCATCCGCCCACCCCCGACTCGCCGAAGGCAACACCCACTGATGGGGGATGGTCAGCCGGGCCAGCGGAACGTAGATTGCTCCTAACGCTGTCACGCGCAAGAAGAAGAGAAACCGTCTCACAGCGGCCGTCCACAACCAGTCAGCACAGACAGGTCCACAGAGGGTTCAAACCCCGCGGCCTGCGGTACCGATCCTGACGATGCCCTCTTGGGGGCTTGATACAGCCCACTCTCACCGGTGGGCTTTTTTTTGGGCTCGGCCCGGGCATCGCGGCCCAGTCTCCGTGCCGGATCCTCAGGCACCGAAGCCCCCCGCCAGGGCGCCCCGCAGATGCTCGGCCAGTGCGCGGACGGCGCGCGGCACCTGCGGGCTCCAGGGGCGCAGCGCCCAGAGGCCGTCGCCGAAGAAGCCGACCGGCCGCCAGTCCGGCAGCAGCTCTTGCAGCCGGCCGGCGCGCAGGGCGGAGGCGGCGCTGAAATCCGGCAGCAGGGCGATGCCCAGGCCGCTCAGCACGGCGTCGCGCAGCACCTCGGAGTTGTTGGCGCGCAGCGGGCCGGTCACGGTGACCCGCGCCCGCTCGGGCTCCGGCCCGCCCGCGATGGAGCCCGAGCCGGGGGAGACCGGCTCATCGGCACCGCCTCCGCGCTCGAAAGGCCAGACCGCCGCGCCAGGGCGCAGGTAGGGCAGGCAGTCGTGGGCCGCCAGCTCAGCGGGCGCCTTGGGCGTGCCGCGGCGCGCCAGGTAGTCGGGCGAGGCGACCAGCCGCGTGCGGGAGGCACAGAGCTTCCAGGCCACATGGTTTTCGGGCGGCGCGGCGGTGTGGCGCACCGCCAGGTCGAAGCCCTCGTGGACCAGGTTGACCAGCCGGTCCGACAGGTCGAGCTCGACCCGGACGCCCGGCCACTGGGCCAGGAAGTCCGCGAGCTGCGGCGCCACATGCTGGCGGCCCAGGGCCACCGGCGCGGTCAGCCGCACCAGCCCCTGGGGCCGTGCCGCCAGGTCGCGCACGCCCTCCAGGCTGTGCTCGATCTGCGCGAAGCTTGCCGTGGTTTCCTCGACCAGCTGCTTGCCCGCCTCGGTGAGACGCACGCTGCGCGTGGTGCGCGCAAGCAGCGGCACGCCGACCGCACGCTCCAGCTCGGCCACGCGCTGGCTGACCGCCGCCTTCGACAGGCCCAGCCGCTGCGCAGCGGGAGTGAAACCGCCGCACTGCGCGATCACGCCCAGGGCGTGGACATGGGCCCACAGCGGGGAGCTTCGGTTGGGGGCCGCGGGCGGAATGGGAGGGTCGATGTTGGAGGGTCGGTTTTCCATGAGGTCGATTGTTCATCCATATGAACAATGAAACCAGCCCACGCTGCTGTTCATGGACCGCCCGCGACCCTAAGCTCGGTGCGATCAACACCAGGAGAGCAAGCATGGGCGGCCCACCAGCATTCAACAGCCCGGCCGACATCGGCCATTTCATCGGCGGGCAGCGGGTTGCCGGCCTCAGCGGTCGCAGCCAGCCGGTCTGGAACCCGGCCACCGGTGCGGTGGCGCGGCAGGTGGCGCTGGCCTCGGTGGACGAGGTCGATGTCGCAGTCGCCGCCGCGAAGGCCGCCTTTCCGGCCTGGGCCGAGGCGCCACCGCTCAAGCGCGCGCGCATCCTCAACCAGTTCCTGCAGCTGCTGGGCGCGCACCGCAACGAGCTCGCCGCGATGATCACCGCCGAGCATGGCAAGGTCCTCAGCGACGCCCAGGGCGAGGTCACCCGCGGCATCGAGATCGTGGAGTTCGCCTGCGGTGCGCCGCAGTTGCTCAAGACCGACTTCACCGACCAGGTCGGCACCGGCATCGACAACTGGGTGCTGCGCCAGCCCCTGGGCGTGGTGGCGGGCATCACGCCCTTCAACTTCCCCGTCATGGTGCCGATGTGGATGTTCCCGGTGGCGCTGGCCTGCGGCAACTGCTTCATCCTCAAGCCCAGCGAGCGCGACCCCAGCCCCAGCCTGCTGATCGCCGAGCTGCTGCGCCAGGCCGGCCTGCCCGAGGGCGTGTTCAGCGTTGTGCAGGGCGACAAGCTCGCGGTCGACGCCCTGCTCGCCCACCCGGACGTGAAGGCGGTGAGCTTCGTCGGCTCCACCCCGATCGCCCAGCACATCTACGAGACCGGCGCGCGCCACGGCAAGCGCGTGCAGGCCCTGGGCGGCGCCAAGAACCACATGGTGGTGATGCCCGATGCCGACCTCGACCAGGCGGTCGACGCCCTGATCGGCGCCGCCTACGGCTCGGCCGGTGAGCGCTGCATGGCCATCAGCGTGGCGGTGCTGGTGGGCGACGTGGCCGACCGCATCATGCCCCGCCTGGCCGAGCGGGCCCGGGCGCTCAAGATCGGCGACGGCATGCGGCCCGAGTCGGAGATGGGCCCCATCGTCACTGCCGAGGCGCGCGCCCGCATCGAGGGCTACATCGCCATCGGCGTGGAGGAGGGTGCCGCGCTGGTGGTCGACGGCCGCGGCCTCAGCGTGGCGGGCCATGAGCAGGGCTTCTTCACCGGGGGCACGCTGTTCGACCATGTGACGCCGCAGATGCGCATCTACAAGGAGGAGATCTTTGGCCCGGTGCTCGGCTGCGTGCGGGTGAAGGACTTCGCCGAGGCGGTGGCCCTGGTCAATGCCCATGAGTTCGCCAACGGCGTGGCCTGTTTCACCCGCGACGGGAACATCGCGCGCGAGTTCTCGCGCCGCATCGAGGTGGGCATGGTCGGCATCAACGTGCCCATCCCCGTGCCCATGGCCTGGCACGGCTTCGGCGGCTGGAAGCGCAGCCTCTTCGGCGACCTGCACGCCTACGGCGAGGAGGGCGTGCGTTTCTACACCCGGCAGAAGTCGGTGATGCAGCGCTGGCCGGAGAGCACGCCCAAGGGGGCGGAGTTCGTGATGCCGACGTCGAAGTGAGCTGACGGGCGCTGGGCCTCGGCGGGGCGCCCGGTGGCTCAATGGGCTGCGCCGCGGTGGGATGTACCGAGCGGCGCCGGTGTGGTCAGGCCCGGCTTCGCTTCACCGGGGTACCAGAGGCGCTGCGCCGGGCCTGACCACCTCGGCGTGGGCATTTCTCAACGCCGCTCGACCACCACCGGCACCAGTTGCAGGGCCTCGCGGACCCGCTGTGCGGCGGACTGCGCCTCCTCGCGCGAGGCGTAGGGTCCTGCTTGCAGGCGCAGCAAGGGCGCCTCGTCGAAGACGGCCAGCCGCGGCGCCAGCCAGTCGAGGTCGGCCGCGATGCGCTGCTGGAAGCTCTCGGCGCCCGGGCGTTCGCGGAAGGCGCCGAGCTGGATCCAGAAGCCGCTGGGGGCCGGCGTGGCGGCCCCGGCCGATGGCGGCGCGGCTGGGGGGGCAGTGGCGGGAACCGGCAAGGCTGCGGAGGGCTCGGTGACCGAGCGTGCACCATCGCCCCCCATCAGCGCGATCGCGAAGGCCAAGCCGGCCTCGGCCGGTGCCTCGGGGGATGGGGTGGCAGGGGTGGCGGTGGGCGGAGACGTCACACTGGCCATCGGCGCTGCGGGCATGCGGCGGGCGGAAACCGCAGCGGTGGAGGTTGGGGGCCGCGGACCGGGCGGGGCCATCAGGGCGGGTCCAGCGGCTGAGCCGGCCAGGGGCATCGGCGCCTCGGCCGATGGGGGCGCCCCGCGCCGCCACGCGCCGGTGCGGATGTCCTCGAAGGTGAGCCGCTCGACCTCGACCTGCGCCACTCCCGCCACGCCCAGCCTCTGGGCCGCGCCATAGCTCAGGTCGATGATGCGGCCGTCGACGAAGGGGCCGCGGTCGTTGACCCGCACGACGATCTCCCGCCCGTTGGCCGGGTTGCGGACCCGCGCGTAGCTGGGCAGAGGCATGGTCTTGTGCGCCGCGGTCATCGCGTGCATGTCGAAGATCTCGCCGTTGGCGGTGCGGCGGCCGTCGAACTGCCGGCCGTACCAGGAGGCGATCCCGGTTTCCCGGATCGGCACGTCGCGCTGCTCCGGCGTGTAGCTGCGGCCCAGCACCTCATAGGGTTTGTTGGGGCCGCCCGTCCGCAGCGGCTCGATGCGCGGCTCGGCATCTGACCCGCGCGAGGCCTCGGCCGGCACCACGGTAGACGAGGGGGGCGGCGGCCCATCCCGGCCCGGGCGCGGGGCGCTGCCGCAGCCGCCGAGCAGCGCCGCCATGACCAAGAGGGCCAGCGCAGCCAGCGCCAGGGCGGCGCGGCCACGGGGGTCGCTGGGCGGCAGATCCTGCATGGCGCGGACCATAACCGAGGCGGGCGTGGGCCGCATCGAAGCGCAACAGTTGTGACAAACGCCGGCACCCTGAGCGCGGCAAGAGCGCCTCATCTTGAAGCCCCGCGCTCATCGCCCCGCCTTGGGCCGCCACCGCTGCAGCCGCAGCGCATTGCCCAACACGCTGATGCTGCTGAGCGCCATCGCGGCACCGGCCAGCACCGGGTTCAGCAGACCGAAGGCGGCCAGGGGCAGGCCGACGACGTTGTAGGCGAAGGCCCAGAACAGGTTCTGGCGGATGGTGCGGGTGGTCAGGCGCGAGATCTCGATCGCGTCGGCCACCCGGCTGGGTTCGCCGTGCATCAGCGTGATGCCGGCGGCGTGCAGGGCCACGTCGGTGCCGCCGCCGGGGTTGGCGATGGCGATGCCCACGTCGGCCGCGGCCAGCGCGGGGGCGTCATTCAGTCCGTCGCCCACCATCGCCACCGGCCCGCCCGCCGATTGCCGCAGCCCGGCCAGCACGGCGGTCTTGTCGGCGGGCAGCACCTCGGCATGGACCTCGTCGATGCCCAGCGCCCGGGCCACCGCGTCGGCTGCGGCTTGTTGATCGCCGGTGACGAGCACGGTGCGCAGCCCGAGCGCTCGCAGCCGCTCGATCGCCCGTGCCGCGTCGGGCTTGAGCTCGTCGCCGAAGGCGAGCAGGGCGATGAGGTGGGGGCCCTCGTTCCCATCCGCCGCACCCACCTCGGCCAGCCAGGACACGGTGCGGCCGAGCGCCTGCTGCGCGGCGGCCTCGTCGTCCAGCGGGCCGAGCGCCACGCCGAGCTCGCGCATCCAGCGGCTGCTGCCCAGGCGCAGCTCGCGCCCGGCCACCCGCCCGCTCACGCCCCGGCCGGGCACGGCGCGGATATCCCGGCTGGTGGCGAGCGGCAGGCCGGCAGCGGCCCGCTGCACGGCGCCGGCCAGTGGGTGCTCACTGCCGGCCTGCAGAGCGGCGGCCAGCGCCAGCGCCTGATCGGCGCTCAGGCTCTCAGTCTTCAGGCTGGCCTTCATGGCCTCGGCCGTCGCGCCCTCGCCCCTCAGGTCCCCGGTCGTGGCCCCTTCGGCGGCGACGCCTTCCGCCGGTCTCAGCGCCACCAGCGCCGGGCGGCCCACGGTCAGCGTGCCGGTCTTGTCGAAGGCGACCGCACGCAGCGCATGGGCGTCCTCCAGGGCGGCCGCGTCGCGCACCAGGATGCCGTGGCGCGCGGCCACGCCGGTGCCGGCCATCAGTGCGGCGGGGGTGGCCAGGCCCAGGGCGCAGGGGCAGGCAATCACCAGCACCGCCACCGCATTCAGCGTGGCCCGCTGCCAGTCGCCGGCGGCCAGGCCCCAGCCCAGCAAGGTGAGCGCGGCCAGCGCCACCACCGCAGGCACGAACCAGGCGCTCACGCGGTCCACCGTTTGCTGGATCGGCGCCTTGGCGGCCTGGGCCGACTCGACCAGCCGCACGATGCGTGCGAGCGTCGATTCCGCCCCCAGCGCGGTGGCGCGCACCGTGAGCAGCCCTTCGCCGTTGACCGAGGCGCCGATCACCCGCTCGCCCGGTCCGCGCGCCACCGGCAGGCTTTCGCCGGTGACGAGGGATTCATCGACCTGGCTCTCGCCCGACTCGATCACGCCGTCCACCGGCAGCCGCTCGCCCGGCCGCACGATGACGATGTCGCCCAGGCGCAGTGCGCCGACCGGCAGCGTCAGCTCGACCCCTTCGCGCAGCACCCGTGCGGTCTCGGGCCGCAGCGCCTGCAGGGCGCGGATCGCCGCGGTGGTCTGGCGCTTGGCGCGGGCCTCCAGCCACTTGCCCAGCAGCACCAGCGTGATGACGGCGGCCGAGGCCTCGAAGTAGAGCGGGGTGGCCGCCGGGCCAAATCCGGGATCGGCAGCACCGCCCGCCGCGCCCGGATGGCCCATGCCATGGCTGCCGGCGCTCGGGGACAGCAGATTCCACACGCTCAGCCCGTAGGCCGCCGAGGTGCCCAGCGCCACCAGCAGGTCCATGTTGCCGCTGCCCGCGCGCAGCGCCGCCCAGCCCTGGCGGTAGAAGCGGGCGCCGGCCCAGAACTGCACGGGGGTGGCCAGCGCCCATTGCAACCCGCCCGGCAACATCCAATGGCTGGCGCCGACCCAACCGACCAGACTGAGCAGCGGCCCTGCCAGCATGGGCAGCAGGAGTGGCAGCGTCAGCGCGGCGGCCAGCAGCACCGGGCCGATCGGCGCCATGTCGGTGGGCGGGCGCGGCAGCGCAGGTGCCTGCGGCGGCTGGAAGCGCGCCGTGTAGCCGGCCGCCCCGACGGCGGCCTCAAGCGTGCTGGGCCGCATGCCAGGCGCGGCCTCGACGGTGGCGGTCTCGGTCGCGAGGTTGACGCTGGCCGAGACCACGCCGGGCACCTTGGTGAGCGCCTTCTCCACCCGCGACACGCAAGAGCCGCAGGTCATGCCGTCGATCTCGAGCCTGAGGGGGGTGGAAGTGGGGGTGTTCATCCAAGGCTTCGGGGCGGTCGGCAGGTGATGCTGCGGGGGTGACGGTGGCGGGAGCCCGTCTGCAGGGGAAGGGTCGCCCCCGGGGACCAGGCGCCGCTGACGTGCTACAGGGATCCTGCGATGATGGCAAAGCGGAAGGCCCGGCTCACTTGACGCCGGTCAAGCCCCCGGCCGGGGGCGGCGTAGAGCTGCAAGAGGGAGGATGGCATGAGCATCGAATTCGACGTCAAAGACATGAGCTGCGGCCACTGCGTGGCGGCCATCACCCGGGCGGTCGCGACACTGGACCCGGCGGCCGTGGTGCAGACGGACCTGGCGACCCACCGGGTGAGCGTGCAGTCCGCCCTGCCAGTGCAGGCGCTGAAGCAGGCGATCGAGGACGCTGGCTACGCGCCGGTGCGGGTGGGCAGCGAGCCCCCTTCTGCGGCCCGATAGGTCGCCGGGCCCCTCGGCCTTGCTGTCGTCGGCAGCCCAGGACCCACCGCCATGCGGCTGGAAGGCGTCCGCCAGCGTTTGCCGGGCGACACGGTCCGGGATCGACGCGGAATGGTCGCGAATGGGCCGCCGCAAGACGGTCGTCAGCGGGGCTTAGGATGCGGGCTGGGCATCGCGCTTTGCGGCGTCGGTCCAGCCACGACAAAGGGGTTGCAGTGAACCCTGTGGGTCGTGTTGGGTCCCGACCGTGCAAGTGTCAGATTTGAAAGCCGCCGCCGCTTGTTCCCGTGCAGCCCTTGGCGCACTGAGAACGAGGTGTTGCGTGGCATGGACGTGAACAACCGGTCAGATCCTTGAACACGAACTTTTTGATGATCCTTGCCATCGGCGGGCTGGTGCTGTGTGCGGCGTTCGCGGTGCTTTTTTTCTGGAAATCGGCCAAGCCGGCCAAGCCGACTCGTGTCACGCCCCGGCGCATTGCCTCACCCCCGCCTGCGCATCGGGAAATCCGCCCTGTGGCGGGGGCACCCGAGCGGCCGGCGCCGCAAGCGGACTGGGGCCGACCCCAGGAGACGCCGGCCGCCTTGGCTGGTTTCCAGATTCTGCGCGCTGAGTCGCTGGACGCCGCGCGCAAGGAGGCCCTCGTGGCCGAACTCCGGCGCATCCCCCGCCCGCCCCCGGCCCTCCAGAAATTCTTGTCGCGGGAGTTCATGACCACGGCCACCTCCACTGAATTGAGCGCGATGGTGATGAGCGAGCCCCAGATGGCCGCCAAGGTCCTGGCCACCGTGAATTCGCCCCTCTTCGCCCTGAAGACGCCGGTGAGCAGCATCGGCCAGGCGGTGACCTTCATGGGCTTCAACACGGTGCGCAGCATCGGCCTGCAGTACATGCGCAACGAATCGTTCAAGGCGGGCAGCCCCGAGTTGAACAAGATCTTTGCCGGCATCTGGGCCTCCAGCGCTTTGGCCAGCGAGTTGTGCGCCCGCCTCGCGAAGAAGCTCGATCTGCCGGACCAGGGTGCCCTGGCCACCCAGATGGTGCTGTCCTTCATCGGCCAGCTGGCCACCTGCTCGCTGCTGCCGGCCGAGGTCGCGCTGTCCACCGCGAAGCTGGGGTTCTTGGAGAGGGTCCGGCTGGAGCAGGAGAAGCTCTCGCTGGGTTCGGCGGCCATGGGCGGCTTGTTGATGGCGGAATGGGGCCTGCCCCCCAGCATCATCGACAGCGTCCAGGCCATCGACCATGTGCTGGTGACCCCCGCTGCGATGGCGAGTGGGCCCGATGGCGCCCAGGCGGCGCTTTCCTTCCTTTGCGCCCGACTGGGGGAGAGGCTGGCCCAGGGCAGCTTGCCGGACCTGGCGGATCTGGATCTCGCTGCCGAAGGGGATCCGGACCTCTTCCATTGCCGGACCTACCTGGGCACACCGGCATTGGCGCGCCTGCCCGATCACCTCCGAGCGCCCGACCTGCTGATTGCCGTGGCGCAGATGCAGCAGTCGCTGGCCGAGCGGCTCTGACCCGGAGAAACCTCTCGGGCCCTTGAGGGGGAGTCAATTCTTGGTGCGCCCGGCTGGGATCGAACCAGCAACCCCTGCCTTCGGAGGGCAGTACTCTATCCATTGAGCTACGGACGCGACGATCACGATTCTATCGCTGCGATGGCCCGCGCCCCGCTGGACCGAGTGGCCGGACGGCACCGCCGCATATACTCGCGCCCTCTGGCGGGAGGCGTTTAGGTGACGCCCCACCCGCTCCGAATGGCACCCCACACCGCCCCCGAGGAGACCATGAGCGCTGCCCCTGAACACGACGAACAAGAGCCCAACCACGAGGGCCCGATCCGCACCCCCAAGCAGCTGGTGGTGGCCGTGTTGGCGTCTTTCATCGTGCCGATCGTTGTGATCGTGTTGCTGGCGATGTACGTGACCAGCGCGACCAAGCCCTCGGCCGGCAGCGAGGGCCTGGGTGCCAAGGCCACCGAGCAGCGCATCGCCCCGGTCGCCAGCGTCCAGGTCAAGGACGCCTCCAAGCCCGCCGTGCTCAAGACCGGGACCGAAGCCTACAAGGCGCAGTGCGGTACCTGCCATGAAGCGGGCCTGGCCGGTGCACCCACGTTCGGCGATACCGCCGCCTGGGCGCCGCGCGTCACGACCGGCTACGAGGCGCTGCTGACCTCGGCCCTGAAGGGCAAGGGCGCGATGAGCGCCCAGGGCGGCGGTGACCTGAGCGATCTCGAGATCGGCCGCGCGGTGGCCTACATGGCCAACGCGGGGGGCGCCAAGTTCGACGAACCCGCCGCTCCGCCGGCTGCGGCCTCCGCCCCCTGACCGGGCGGGACACCGACCCGGCCATGCCGCGGTCTTGTGAAAGCCGGCCTCGAGCCGGCTTTTTAACGAGTTGCCGGCATCTTCACAAGGTCTCGTGGGGCTTGCCGGGAGGGTCAGCGGGCAGTGGCAGGTCGCGCTGCGGGCTGAGCCGGTAGCCGAAACGGGCCGGCATCTCGGCGAACGGCAGCTCGGTGAGCGGCCACAGACCGGCCGACAACGCATCGGCCGCGCCGTCCATGTCCAGCGAGCGCACGATCCCGAAACCGGCGTCGGTCTCCAGGAAGAGCCGACCGACCTCGTCGAGCCAGGCGCCCTGCACGGCCAGGGGTACACCGTCTTGCTGGAGATGGCTGCGGACCGCGCAGAGGCCGTCCTGCCATTGCACACCCAGCACCAGCGGTGCGGCCTCGAGCTCGACGTAGACGCGCTGGGGTCCGTTCTGGAAGAACCAGGCACCCTGGGCATCGGGCTCGTAGTTGCGGGCAATGAAGTCGCGCAGCGCTTCGTGCAGCAAGCGGCTGCCCTTGACGGCTGGGAAGGGCCCGGCCGCCTGGGTGGGGTCGTCGCGCAGGTACCAGTCGCCGCGGGCGTCCAGTGCCAGCCAGCCGTGGCAGGCGGGCACTGCCGGCCATTTCTTCAGCGCCGCGATGACGATTGCGTCCATTCGCTGCCGCCTGCGCGCTACGCGCGGCCCGCCGCCTGCAGCCAGGCGCCGACGGCGGCCGGCAGCGCGTCCAGCCGACCGGGGAAGGCGCCGTTCATGAAGCCCACATGGCCGCCGTCGGCCGGTTGCCACAGGGTGATGTGAGCGCCTGCCTCTGTGGACCGCGGCAGACTGTCCGCCGGCACGAAGGGGTCATTCCGTGCATTGAGCAGCAGGGCGGGGATGCGCAGCCGGGCGAGATGGGGCCGGGCCGAGGCCCGTGCCCAGTAGTCGTCGGTGTGCCGAAAGCCGTGAAGCGGCGCGGTGAAGACATCGTCGAAGGCATGCAGATCCCGCGCCGCCAGCAGCCGTTCACGGCTGAAGAGGCCCGGGTGCTGGGCCAGCTTGGCCAACGCCTTGCGCACCATGGTGTGCAGGAACATGCGGGTGTAGACCTGACGGTTGAAGCCGCGCGACAGTGCCGCGCCACCGGCCGCCAGGTCGAGCGGCGAGGAGATCGCGGCCACCGCCCGCGCGGTCTGTGCGGCGCTGTCGCCGGCCTCCTGGGCCCAGCGCATCAGCGCGTTGCCGCCGAGCGAGACGCCTGCGGCCAGCAGCGGCCGGCCGTGCGCGGCGCGCAAGCGCGCGAGGATCCAGCCGATCTCCTCGAAGTCGCCCGAGTGGTAGGCGCGCGGCGCGAGGTTGAGTTCGCCCGAGCAGCCGCGGAAATGCGGCAGCGCCAGCCCCCAGCCCGCGCCGCGCGCCCAGTGGGCGAAGGCCTGCGCATAGTGGCTGGCGGAGGAGCCCTCCAGACCATGGAAGAGCACCAGCAGCGGGGCCTGGCTCGCGCCCGGCGGGGCGTCGATGAAGTCGACGTCGATGAAGTCGGCGTCGGGCGTGGTCCAGCGCTCGCGCCGCCAGAGCGGGGCCGCGCCCTCAAAGCGCCGCGCCGCCAACGCGGCCCAGAGGGTTTGGAGGTTGCCGCCCGGCAGCCAGCGGGGCAGGCGGTCGGCCAGCACGGCCACGGGCACTCAGTGCAGCGTCGAGGGCGGCTCGGCGATCTCCTGCATCTCGCGCGCCGTGCCCGGGCTCGCGTGATGCAGCACCATGCGCCAGCCCAGCGGCGTCTTGATGTAGACGTTGGTGACGATGGCAAAGGCCGTCTGCAGGCCCTCGTTGCCCATCACCTGCACCCGCTCCAGCACATGGTGCACGGCGCTCGAGTGGGTCTGCAGGCGGCGCACCTTGTCGGGCCGCACGTCGATCGCGCCGCTGGCGAAGATGGCCTCGAAAGCCCCGCGGATGGCGCCGGCCCCCACCATGCGCGGGCCGCCCGGGTGCACGCAGGCCACCTCCTCCTCGTCCGACCACACGGACATCAGCTTCTCGATGTCGGCCTGTTGCAGCGACTCGTAGAACTGCTGCTCGATGTCGTCGGGCGACGAGGGCGGCGGTTTCGGGGTGGGCGGCATGCGGGGCGGGGTGGCGCGTCGGCGCTCAGTGCGCGTGCAGTTTCTCGCCAGCCTTGAGCCGGTAGACCGTGCCGCAGTAGGGGCACTTGCCCTCGCCCTCCGCCGCCACGTCGATGAAGACGCGCGGATGCGCGCTCCACAGCGGCATCTTCGGGTTGGGGCAGAACACCACCCCCGGCCCCTGCAGGTCCTGGGCGGTCACTTCGACGACGGCGCGCGGCTCGGTGGGACGGTTCATGGTCTTGCTCAGACCGGGGTCAGCCATTCGGCGTACTTCGGGTTGCGGCCGCCCACGATGTCGAAGAAGGCGGCCTGGATCTTCTCGGTGATCGGCCCGCGACTGCCGGCGCCGATCTCGACCCGGTCGAGCTCGCGGATCGGCGTGACCTCGGCGGCGGTGCCGGTGAAGAAGGCCTCATCGGCGATGTAGATCTCGTCGCGGGTGATGCGCTTCTCGACCAGCTTCAGGCCGAGGTCCTCACAGATGTGGAACACCGTGTTGCGGGTGATGCCATTGAGCGCGCCGGCCGACAGGTCGGGCGTGTAGACCACCCCCTTGCGGATCACGAAGAGGTTCTCGCCCGCGCCCTCGGAGACGAAGCCCGAGGCGTCGAGCAGCAGCGCCTCGTCGTAGCCGTCGTCGGTGGCCTCCATGTTGGCGAGGATGGAGTTGGTGTAGTTGCTCACGGCCTTGGCCTGCGTCATCGTGATGTTGACGTGGTGGCGGGTGAAGCTGCTGGTCTTGACGCGGATGCCGCGCTTGAGGCCCTCCTCGCCGAGGTAGGCTCCCCAGGGCCAGGCCGCGATCATCAAGTGGATGGAGTTGCCCTTGGGGCTCACGCCGAGCTTTTCGGAGCCGATCCAGGCCAGCGGCCGCAGGTAGCAACTCTCCAGCCCATTGGCGCGCACCACGGCGCGCTGCGCCTCCATCACCACTTCCTGCGAGAAGGGGATCTTCATGCGCAGGATCTTGGCGCTGTTGAAGAGCCGCTCGGTGTGTTCCTGCAGACGGTAGATCGCGGTGCCACCCGGGGTCAGGTAGGCGCGCACGCCCTCGAAGGCGCCACATCCGTAGTGGAGGGTGTGGGTCAGGACATGGATCTTGGCATCGCGCCATTCGACCATCTGGCCGTCCATCCAGATCTTGCCGTCGCGGTCTGACAGGGACATGGTGAATCTCGTCGCGTGAAAACGGAAATTCTACGGCCGGCCTGCCGGGCTTCGTGCTGCAACCTCGCAGCCGGGGCGGATAGTGTGGCTGCCAGCCCCATCAGCTGGCGGCGGGGTCCTCGCCGGGCGGGGTTGCCACGCCGGCTTCCGCCGCGCGGATCAGCGTCCATTGCGCGAGCCGACCCTGGTCGAAACGCAGCTGGATGCGGTCGCCTCCGGCGTCGTGCCAGCACCAGGTCTCGGTCTGTGGCTCGCCGACCGCCTCGCCCAGGCTGCGGGTCAGCGGCAGCACCTGCAGCATCGTCATGCCGGTGCCGAGCCTGGTGCCCAGCATCACCGCGCTGTCGATGCGGCCCATGGGCGCCTGCCCGGCCAGGCGCATGACCCGCAGCGTGCGGCTGAACTGCAGCAACAGCCAGAACAGCGTCACGGAGAACGCCAGCGCGACGCCCGGCCAACCCCAGCCCATCCAGCCAGCCCCCAGGGCAGTGGCCGCGAGCGTCCAGCCGAGGAGGGGGTTCATGACCCGGAGCGGCGACCGTCGGCAGCAGTGGGCTGCAGCACGGCCGATGTCAGACCCGCATCTTTCGACACCTGCACGGCGCCTCAGCCCAGCTCGCGCAGCAGGTCCACGGCCTGCTCGACCCGGTCGACCGCGTGGATCGTCAGGCCCTCGACCGGTTTTTTCGGCGCGTTGGCCTTGGGCACCACGGCCACCGAGAAGCCCAGCTTGGCGGCCTCCTTGAGGCGCTCCTGGCCGCGTGGCGCCGGACGCACCTCACCCGCCAGCCCGACCTCGCCAAAGGCGATGAAGCCGCGCGGCAGGGCCCGGCCGCGCAGCGAGCTCTGGATCGCCAGCATCACCGCCAGGTCGGCCGCCGGCTCGCTGATGCGCACGCCGCCGACGGCGTTGACAAACACGTCCTGGTCCATGCAGGCGATGCCCGCGTGGCGGTGCAGCACGGCGAGCAGCATGGCCAGGCGGTCCCGGACCAGGCCCACGCTCAGGCGCCGCGGGCTCGGGCCGCCGCCATCGACCAGCGCCTGGATCTCCCCCAGCAGCGGTCGGGTGCCCTCCAGCGTCCCCATCACGCAGGACCCCGGCACCGGTTGCGGGTGGGTGGAGAGGAAGAACGCGCTGGGGTTGCTCACGCCCTTGAGGCCGCGCTCGGTCATCGCGAACACGCCGATCTCGTTGACCGCGCCGAAGCGGTTCTTGATCGCGCGCACCAGTCGAAAGCTCGAGTGCGTGTCGCCCTCGAAGTACAGCACCGTGTCGACGATGTGCTCCAGCACCCGCGGCCCGGCGATCGTGCCTTCCTTCGTCACGTGGCCGACCAGCACGAT
>CAISYQ010000339.1 GCA_903889735.1 uncultured Methylibium sp. | reverse complement strand
ATCCAGGGCATCGGCGCGGGCTTCATCCCGGCCAACCTGCACACCACCCTGCTCGACGGCGTGATCACCGTCGAGGCCGAGGCCGCCCGCGAGATGGCGCGACGCTCGGCGCGCGAAGAAGGCCTGCTGGTGGGCATCTCCTCTGGCGCCACGCTGGCGGCGATCGCCCAGCAGCTGCCGCAGCTGCCGGCCGGCAGCCGCGTGCTCGGCTTCAACTACGACACCGGTGAGCGCTACCTGTCGATCGAGGGCTTCCTGCCGACCGAGTAGCCCGCCACCCGCCGCGGGCGGTCAACGACCGCCGAGGAAGCGCACCTGGGCCGGCTTGTCGATCGGCAGCATCTCGAAATGCGCCTTGAGGCGCTTGAAGAGCGCCGAGGGCCGGCCACTGGGGGTCAGCACACCACTCTCCTGCAGGGCGCGCCCGGCGGCGTTGAGCTGCATGGCCTGCCCCTGCCTCAGGCCCGGGCAGGCGGCGAGCACGGCCTCGACCTCCGCCGGCAGCGCGCTCCGCGGCGCCGGGGCGGCTGCTTTCGGAGCCCGGGCACGGCGGGCCGGCGGGGATGCTGGCGCGGGCGGCGCGGGCGGGGCCACCCGAACCGCAGGCGCGGTGACCGGCACGACCGATGCCACCGGCTTGGTCCTCGCGGCGCCCCGCGTCGTGGCGACCCGTGGCTTGCGACCGCCGCTCGGTCCGATCACCTCGAAGGCGTCGTAGACGCGCTCGTAGTCGCGCGCGATGTCACCCCCGGACTTGCCCTGCTGACCGAAGCCGCTGACGCGGCAGCCGAGCTCGCGCAGCCGCACGATCAGCGGCGAATAGTCCATGTCCGAAGACACCAGCACCACCTCGTCGAGCGGCTGGCGCAGCACCATCTCGACGGCGTCGATCGCCAGCGCAATGTCGGTCGCGTTGGGGCCCGCGAAGGTGCTGGGCAGGAAGCGGATCGCATGGTCGCGGCAGAACTCGGCGAATTCGCCCGCCTTCTGCACGCTGCCATAGGCGCGGCGCTGCAGCAGCAGGTGCCCGCCCTCGCGCAGGCGCTCGATCACCTGGGCGGCGATGTCGGTGGAGACGTTGTCGGCGTCGATCAGCAGGGCGGTTCGCCGGGGCGTCGGGTGGGGCGTGGGCATGGGGATTCCTGGGTCAGGGTCAGGCGGCAGTCAAAGGGGAGTCGGACGGCAGCCCGACGGCCATCGTTCGCGATCCATCAAGCAGCTGCCAGCGCAGCGTCTCGCCGCCGCGCAGGGGCTTGAGCGCGGCCTCGCCGAAGGGGAGCGACTCGGGCAGGGTCCAGGCCTCGCGGCGCAGGGTGACGGTGCCGCTGTTGCGCGGCAGGCTGTAGAAATCGGCGCCGTGGAAGCTCGCGAAGCCTTCCAGGTGTTCGAGGGCGCCGGCGGCCTCGAAGACCTCCGCATAGAGCTCGAGCGCGCTGAAGGCCGTGTAGCAGCCGGCATGGCCGCCCGCATGCTCCTTGAGGTGGGCGGCATGCGGTGCGCTGTCGGTCCCGAGAAAGAACTTCGGGCTGCCGCTGGTCGCCGCCTCGACCAAGGCCTGGCGGTGCACCTCGGCCTTGAGGACTGGCAGACAGTAGAAATGCGGCTGCAGCCCGCCGCTGAAGATCGCGTTGCGGTTGTAGAGCAGGTGCTGCGGGGTCACCGTGGCGCCGATCGGGCCCTCGGCGCCCAGCACGTACTGCGCCCCTTCGCGGGTGGTGATGTGCTCGAACACGATCTTGAGCGACGGGAAGTCGCGCCGCAGCGGGATCAGCTCCCGGTCGATGAAGACCGCCTCCCGGTCGAACAGGTCCACCGCGGGGTCGGTCACCTCACCGTGCACCAGCAGCGGCAGGCCCTCGCGCTGCATCGCGTCGAGCGTGCGCCAGGTCTTGCGCAGGTCGGTCACCCCGGCGTCGCTGTGGGTGGTGGCGCCGGCTGGGTAGAGCTTGAGGCCGACGATGCCGGCCTCGCGGGCCAGACGGATCTCGTCGGGCGGCGTGTTGTCGGTGAGGTAGAGCGTCATCAGCGGCTCGAAGTCCGCGCCCGGACCTTCGGTGGGGCGCGCCGCCAGGATGCGCGCCCGGTAGGCGAGGGCCAGCGCCACGGTCGAGACCGGCGGGCGCAGGTTGGGCATGACCACGGCGCGCGCGAACTGCCGCGCGGTGTGCGGCAGCACCGCCGCCAGCGCCGCGCCATCGCGCAAGTGCAGATGCCAGTCGTCGGGGCGGGTCAGGGTGAGGGTGGAGGGGGCCGTCATGCGATTCATTGTCGCCGGCCAGTCCCGTCCCAGGGCTCCCGAGATTCACCAGTCCATACAGCAGGGCCTCATGTCCGAGCCTCGTGCCAGAGCCTCACGCCGGAACATCCACCCTGCGCTCGCGCTGGCACGCGCTGCCAGGGCCTTGCACCGGGGCTGCGCGGCTCTACATTGGAGCCTGTCGCCACACCGGCCCTTGCCCTCGGGAGATCGCATGATTCGAGCCGCCCTCACCCTGTCGGCAGCCATCCTCGCCGGCTGCGCCCTGCCGCCTGCGGAACCACCCGGCCCGCTGGCGCGCGAGACCATCCTCGCGGTGAGCACCGACTTGCAGCTGCTGCGCTTCAATGCCGGTCAGCCGCAGAAGCTGCTGGACAGCCGGCCCCTGGGAGGCCTGCAGCCTGGCGAGCGGGTGCTGGGCATCGATTACCGGGTGGCCCGGGGCCAGCTGTTCGCGCTGGGCAGCAGCGGGCGCCTGTACCGCATCGATCCCGCCACCGCCCTGGCCACCGCCGTGAGCGGGCCGTTCGCGGTGGCGCTGCGCGGAAGCCAGTTCGGCTTCGATTTCAACCCCACGGTGGACCGCATCCGGGTCCTGAGCGATGCCGGCCAGAACCTGCGCCTGCATCCGGACACCGGCGCGGTGATCGATGCCGACCCCAAGACCGAGGGCGTGCAGACCGACGCCACGCCGGCCTTTGATGCCGCAGACCCGAACGCCGGGCGCACGCCGTCGCTCGTGGCCGCCGGCTACAGCTACCCGCCTGACAACGACAAGATCACGACCAATTACGCCATCGATGCGCGGCAAGGCACGCTCGTCATGATGGGCAGCCGCGAGGGGGTGCAGCCCGTCGTCTCGCCCAACAGCGGCCGGCTGTTCACGGTCGGTGCACTGCGCGCCGGCGACTTCGCGGACGCCAGCCTCGACATCAGCGACGTGAAGAACGCCGCCTACGCCGCGCTGACGCCCGCGGGCGCGAACTCGTCGGGCTGGTTCCGCATCGATCTCGCCACCGGGGCCGCGACGCGCATCGGCCGCATCGGCGGCGGCCGGCCGGTGGTGGGGGTCGCGATCGAACCCTGATCAGGGCCATTCAACACCGCCTTGCGCGCTCACCCCGCGAGGGACGCGGCCGCAGAGCGCCATGGCGGCAGGCCCAAGCCCGGCCGAGCCGGGCTTCCCGTTCTGCTCAGTGCGGCAGGATCTTCGAGAGGAAATCCCGAGCGCGCGGCGTGCGCTCCTCGGGCTTGCCGAAGAAATCTTCCTTGGCGCAGTCCTCGACGATGCGGCCGGCGTCCATGAAGATGACGCGGTGGCTGACCTTGCGGGCGAAGCCCATCTCGTGGGTGACGCACATCATCGTCATGCCGTCCTGGGCCAGGGCGACCATCACGTCGAGCACCTCGCCGACCATCTCGGGGTCGAGCGCCGAGGTGGGCTCGTCGAAGAGCATTACGACCGGGTCCATCGACAGCGCCCGGGCGATCGCCACGCGCTGCTGCTGACCGCCCGAGAGCTGGCCGGGGAACTTGTCCTTGTGGACGGTGAGGCCCACGCGGTCGAGCATCTTCAGGCCGCGCGCCAGCGCGTCCGCGGGGCTGCGCTTGAGCACCTTGATCTGCGCCAGCGTCAGGTTCTCGGTGACCGACAAGTGGGGGAAGAGCTCGAAGTGCTGGAACACCATGCCGACGCGGCTGCGCAGGCGGGGCAGGTCGGTCTTGGGGTCGGTGACCACGACGCCGTCGACGCTGATGCGGCCCTGCTGGACGGGCTCCAGCGCGTTCACCGTCTTGATCAGCGTGCTCTTGCCCGAACCCGAGGGCCCGCAGACCACCACCACCTCGCCCTTGTCGAGGCGGGTGCTGCAGTCGGTCAGCACCTGGAAGCTGCCGTACCACTTGGAGACGTTCTGGATCTCGATCACTGCGGGCTCCTCAGCGGACGATGGCGATCTTGTTCTGCAGGCGACGCACCAACATCGACAGGCTGAAGCAGATCACGAAATAAACGACCGCCGCGACCAGGTAGGTCTCGACCGGACGGTTGAAATTCCTGCCGGCCACCTCGAACCCCTTGAGCAGGTCGTAGGCGCCGATGGCATAGACCAGCGAGGTGTCCTGGAACAGGATGATGGTCTGCGTCAGCAGCACCGGCAGCATGTTGCGAAAGGCCTGCGGCAGCACGATGAACTGCATGGTCTGCCCGTAGTTCAGGCCCACCGCATATCCGGCGGACACCTGCCCGCGCGGGACGCTCTGGATGCCGGCGCGCATGATCTCGGAGTAGTAGGCGGCCTCGAACACGGTGAAGGTGATGACCGCCGACCACTCAGCCCCCATGGGGCGGCCGATCAGCAGCGGGATCAGCAGGAAGAACCACAGGATCACCATCACCAGCGGGATCGACCGCAGGGTGTTGACATAGGCGGCTGCGGGGACCGCGAGCCAGGGCTTGCCCGAGAGCCGCATCAGCGCCAGCAGGGTGCCGAGTGCGATGCCGCCGATCATCGCCACCAGCGTGAGCTGCACGGAGAAGAACAGGCCCTTGAGGATGAAGCCGGAGACGACGCCCCAGTCCAGGAATGAGAAATCCAGGGTCAGCATCATCGCCCTCCCCCGTTCATGCCCGGCACCCGCAGGCGCTCCTCCACGGCCAGCATGACGCGGTTCACCGCGAAGGCGGAGACGAAATACAGGCCCGTGACCGCGAGGTAGACCTCGATGCCCCGGGAGGTTTCCTCCTGGGCCTGCATCGCGAACATCGTCAGTTCCGCGATGGACACCGCGAAGGCGACCGACGAGTTCTTGATGATGTTCATGCTCTCGCTGGTGAGCGGCGGCATGACGATGCGAAAGGCCATCGGCATCAGCACAAAGCGGTAGGTCTGGCCGAGGGTGAGCCCCATGGCCAAGCCGGCGTGGGTCTGCCCGCGCGGCAGGCTCTGGATGCCCGCCCGGACCTGCTCGGCGATGCGCGCCGAGGTGAAGAAGCCCAGCGCGATCACCACCAGCACGAAGCTGGGAACGCCCCTGAGCGTGAGGAAGATCGAGGGCAGGACGTGGTACCAGAGGAAGACCTGCACCAGCAGGGGGATGTTGCGGAACAGCTCGGTCCAGGCATTGCCCAGCAGCGCGAGCCGGCGGTCCGGCAGGGTCCTCAGCACGCCCATCAGCGAGCCCACCAGCAGCGCCACGACCAGCGCCAGAGCCGAGACCGACAGCGTCCAGCCCCAGGCCGACAACATCCAGTCGAGGTAGGTGACATCACCCCCGCGGCCGAAGCAACCTTCGCGGATCTCGCCCTCGACGGTGTCCTTGCAGAACACCTGCCAATCCCAGTTGCCCAAGCCTTGCTCTCCCCAGCATCCGCGCCATCACGGCGCCCAAAAACAAAAGCGCGGGACGGCAGCACCGTCACCGCGCCCGACCGCCCGGCCCGCGCCGCCTCACGGACGGCACACGAGCGCGGCGCCGATCACTTGGCGGCGTAAGCCTCCATGGGCTTGTCATTGGGGGCGGACCAGGCCGACAAGGTGTTGGCGTTCGGCGACATGCCGACCTTGGTGTTGGCCGGCGGGATCGGCTGCATGAACCACTTGTCCCAGAGCTTGGCGATGTCGCCCGACTTCATCATGGCCATGATGCTGTCGTCCACCGCCTTCTTGAAGGCCGGGTCGTCCTTGCGGATCATGATCGCGATCGGCTCGACACTCAGCACCTCGCCGACGATCTTGAAATCGGCCGGGTTCTTGGCGCGGGCGATGTTGCCGGCGAGGATCGCGCCGTCCATCACGAAGGCGTCGGCACGGCCGGACTCCAGCAACAGGAAGCTGTCGGCGTGGTCCTTGCCGAAGACCTCGTCGAAGTTGATGCCATTGGCCCGCTCGTTCTTGCGCAGGGTCTGCACCGAGGTCGTGCCGGTGGTCGTGGCCACCTTCTTGCCGTTGAGCTGGGCGATCGAGGTCAGGCCCGAGTTGGCCTTCACCGCCATGCGCACCTCTTCGACGAAGGTCGTGACGGCGAAGCTCACATCCTTTTGGCGGGTGGCGTTGTTGGTGGTGGAGCCGCACTCGATGTCCACCGTGCCGTTCTGCACCAGCGGGATGCGGTTCTGCGAGGTCACCGACTGGTAGCGGGTGGTGAGCGCGGCCAGTCCGAGTTCGCGCTGGACGCTGCGCAGGACCCGCTCGCAGATCTCGACGTGGTAGCCGGCGTACTTGCCGTCACCGAGCGTGTAGGACAGCGCGCCGGAGGAATCGCGCACGCCCATCGTGACCGCGCCCGACTCCTTGATCTTCTTCAGCGTGTCCGCTTGTCCCACGGAGACCAGGGCCATCAGGGCGGCGAACGCGAGCAAGGACTTCTTCATGGGATCTCCTGTGAAAGTACGAATTGCTGCCAATTTAACCGACGGCCCCGGGAAAGTCATAAGGACTCACCACAAGGGTGCACTCAGTGCAAACCCGGATCCTGGGAGCAAGCCCCGGGCCAGCGACGCTCCATCGATCAAGCCTGTCGATCCCGCTGCAAATGCTCCCAGAGTGCCTGGACGCCGGGCTTCTGGTGGCGCGCGAACTCGGGCCGGTCGCGGTAGATGCGCACCTCCATGCTCAGCTCGAAGGACCCCGCGGGCGCTGCCGTCACGAGCTTGCGGGTCTTGAGCTCCCGGCGCACGGAACTGGCCGGCAGGAAAGCCAGGCCATGCCCCTCGAGCGCCATAGCCTTGAGGCCCTCCGCCATGTCGGTTTCGTAGATCGCCTCCAGCGCCAGCGGTGGCTCGCCCGGTCGCGAGGCCTGGCGGATGATCAGGTCGACCATCTGGCCGAGATAGGCGCCCGGCGAATAGGCCAGAAAGGGCACCCGGCCGGCCTCGGCCACCGGCAGGCGAAAGAGCGGTCGGCCCTCGGGCCCGGCCATCGCATAAGCGCGCAGCGATTCCTGGCCCAGGGTGAGCATCTCGTAGCGCTCAGGGTTGAGCTGCAGCGGCAGCGCCGGGTGGTGGTAAGCGATGAGCAGGTCGCAGCTGCCCTCGGCCAACTGCAGCACCGCATCGTGCACGTTCATCGCGGTCAGTCGGCTCTTCATCTCGCCGAAATCCGGCATGCCGCGCTTGAGCTCCATGATCCAGTGCGGGAAAAACGCGAAGGCCAGCGTGTGCGGCACCGCGAAATCGATCATGTCCTGGCCCGCAGCGCGGTGGCCGCGCAAGAGGTTGCGGGTGGCCTGCAGGGCGGCGAGCAGCTCCAGCGCCTGGGCGTGGAAGGTCTGGCCGGCCGGCGTGAGGCGGGTCGGGTAGGAGGAACGGTCCACCAGATCGGCCCCCGCCCAGGCCTCGAGCGCCTGGATGCGGCGCGAGAAGGCCGGCTGTGTGATGTGGCGCAGCTGGGCCGAGCGCGAGAAGCTGCGCGTCTCGGCCAGGCTCACGAAATCCTCCAGCCAGCGGGTGTCCATGGCCTGTGCAGCCCGGTGCCGAAGGGCTCAGTAGCGGGCCGCGGCCGGCGCCTTGAGCTGGGTGAGCTCGAGCGCCACCGTCTCCTCACCGTCGCCGAACCACACCTGCCCATCCTGCACCGTGCACTGCAGCTTCATCGTGCGGCGCGCGCGCAGCGCCATGGCGGCGCTGGCCTCGGCCGGGATCTGCCACACGCTCAGGTTGCCCAGCTTGTCCAGCGGGCCGTGATTCTGGGTCCACCACAGGCTGGCGTTGCGGCCGTACAGATAGAGCACCACCTCGCGCGATCGGTGACTGGCCTTGCGCAGCCATTTCTCCTCGGGCTGACCGACATCCACCCACAGCTCGATCTCGCCGACCAGGCTGCGCCGCCAGAGATCGGGCTCGTCCATGTCGGTCATGGCGTTGGCGAAGGACAATGGCTCCCGGTCCTCGCCCTGCGAATGCAAGGCAAAGGCGAGCAACCGCACCATCATCCGCTCGTCGTTCTCCGACGGATGCTGGGCCAGGGTCAGCGCATGGGTGCCGTAGTGGTTGCGGTCCATGTCGGCGATCTGGAGTTCAGCCTTGAAGATCGTCGATTTGAGAGCCATGAGGAATCCGTGATGCCCAGCAAGAAATTCGATCTCGAGAAGTCCAAGGCCAAGAAGACCCTGGGGAAGCTCGCGCAGTCTGGCATACCGCCACGCTTCGGCGCACTGGCCGCCGCCCCCGACCGCCGTGAGCAGCGACGGCTGGACCAGGCCGCTGGCCTGGTGCCCTTCGCCACCAAGCTGCCCGGCGAGCTGATCGCGGCCCTGAACGCCACGGCACAGGCCAGCGGCATGGCGCCGGGTGACTGGCTGGCTCAGCTGCTGCGTGAGCACCTGCCGGGTGGGCCGACCAACGACTCAGATGGCAGCCCGGGGACCGCGCCCAGTTACCATGGGTCTACAAACATCCAGGAGGGCTGATTGGCCACCCCGAACTACTCCTACGAGAAACGCCAGCGCGAGCTGGCCAAGAAGCGCAAGAAGGAAGACAAGCTCAAGCGCAAGACCACGGACGACCGACCCGCCGGGATCGAGCCTGCCGAGGGTGAAAGCGCCGAGCCCAGCCTGCCGCCCGTCGGCGGTGCAGGCCCAGCGGGCGGCGGCGCCGGCTGATCACCGGGCGCGGCTGGCCCCGCTGTGCAGGCAAGCCGATCGATCGCCCCGGGTCACCCGGGCTGACCCGCCCGGTTTGGCCCCTCAAGGCCCTTCGGCCCCGCTCTGCTGCAGCGCCCACATCTGGGCGTAACGGCCCTCGGCGGCCAGCAGGGCGCTGTGCGTGCCACGCTCGATGATGCGGCCCGCCTCCATCACCAGGATCTCGTCGGCATCGACCACGGTCGACAGCCGGTGCGCGATGACCAGGGCGGTCTTGTTGCGCGCCGCGCTCTTGAGCTCCTCCTGGATCGCCCGCTCGTTGGCCGAATCGAGAGCCGAGGTCGCCTCGTCGAAGATCACGATGGGCGGGTTCTTGAGCAGGGTGCGGGCGATCGCCACCCGCTGCTTCTCCCCACCCGAGAGCTTCAGGCCGCGCTCGCCCACCATGGTCTCGTAGCCCTTGGGCGTGGAGGCGATGAAATCGTGGATGCGCGCCGCACGGGCCGCCGCCACGACCTCCTCCTGCGAGGCGCCGGGCCGGCCGTAGGCGATGTTGTAGGCCACCGTGTCGTTGAAGAGCACGGTGTCCTGCGGCACGATGCCGACCGCGCGGCGCAGGCTGTCCTGGGTGAGCTGGCGGACGTCGTGCCCGGCGATCGTGATGCGGCCGCCGCTGACGTCATAGAAGCGGAACAGCAGCCGCGCCAGCGTGCTCTTGCCGGCCCCGGACGGTCCCACCACCGCCACCGTGTGCCCAGCCGGAATCTCGAAGCTCAGCCCCTGCAGGATGGGTCGGCCGGCCGGCTGGCCCCCTTCGGCGCGGTCGTAGGTGAAGCTGACGTTCTCGAAGCGCACCACCGGCGGGGTCTCGGCGTGCAGGTCCACGGCGTCGGTGGCGTCGCGCACCTCGCGCTCGCGCTCGAGCAGGTTGAACATCTTCTCCAGGTCGGTCAGCGCCTGCTTGATCTCGCGGTAGATCACGCCCAGGAAATTCAGCGGGATGTAGAGCTGGATCATGAAGGCGTTGATCATCACCAGGTCGCCCAGCGTCATGTGCCCGGCCACCACGCCCTCGGTGGCGCGCCACAGCATCGCGATCAACGCACAGGCGATCAGCAGCTGCTGCCCGGTGTTGAGCACCGACAGCGTGGTCTGGGACTTGAGACGCGCGCGGCGCAGCTTGTCGAGGCTGTCGTCATAGCGGCGGGCCTCGAAGGCTTCATTGTTGAAGTACTTGACCGTTTCGTAGTTCAGGAGCGAGTCGATCGCCCGGCTGTGGGAGCTGGAATCGAGCTCGTTCATCTGCTTGCGGAACTTCGTGCGCCACTCGGTCACCGTCACCGTGAAGACGATGTAGACCCCAAGTGCGGCCAGGGTGATCCAGGCGAAGGTCGCATCGAACTTGACCGCCAGCACCGTGAGCACCAACCCCACCTCCACCAGCGTCGGCAAGATGCTGTAGAGCGAGTAGGAGATCAGCGACTGCACGCCGCGGGTGCCGCGCTCGATGTCGCGCGTCATGCCCCCGGTCTGGCGCTCGAGGTGGAAGCGCAGGCTGAGCGCATGCAGGTGGCGGAACACCTGCAGCGAGATGCTGCGCGCCGTCCCCTCGGTGGCCTTGGCGAACACCAGCTCGCGCAGCTCGGTGAAGAGCGAGGTCGACAGGCGCAGCGCCGCGTAGGCGATCAAGAGACCCACCGGCACCACCAGCAGCGCCGCGGGGTCGCCGGGCTTGATGGCGAGCCTGTCGATCAGCTCCTTCAGCAGGAAGGGCACACCGACGTTGGCGACCTTGGCCGCCACCAGGAAAGCCAGCGCCAGGCCCACCCGCCAGCGGTAGATCCAGAGGTAGGGCAGCAGCCGGGCGAGCGTGCGCCAGTCCGATCGGGGTGCGGGCGCGGGCGGATGCGCCGCACCGGCTGGGGGGGTGGGACTCAGGGATTCAGCGGGGCGCATGGCTCACAATCTCTTTCACTCTCTGCATCTGGGGCCGTCGCGGCCCGGACCAATCTCGCATCATGACCGACACCACCCACCGCTTCGACCCCCACGCCAGACTGATCGGCAGCCAGGCCCCGGAGGGCATGGAGCTGGTCATGCGCGTGATGCCGATGCCCGCCGACTCCAACCCCAACGGCGACATCTTCGGAGGCTGGATCATGGCCCAGGTCGATGTGGCCGGCGCGGTGCTGCCAGCGCGCATCGCCCGGGGCCGCATCGCCACCGTGGCGGTGAACCAGTTCGTCTTCAAGCAGCCGGTCTCGGTCGGCGACCTGCTGAGCTTCTATGCCCAGGTGGAGCGGGTCGGCCGCACCTCGGTCACGGTGCGCGTCGAGGTCCATGCGGAGCGCAATCCGGCCGCGCCGGTGGTGGTCAAGGTCACCGAGGCGAGCCTCACCTATGTGGCGATCGATGCCCAGGGGCAGCCGCGGGAGATCGCGCGCGGCTGAGGCCCCAGCGACCGAAACCACCCAAGCCACCAGAACGGCCCGACCGCCACAGCCGCCAGCCCAGCAAGAGCCCGATCACCGCGGCATAGACCGCCACCTCGGCGAAGCGGTTCTTGGCCGCGCGCATCCAGAAGAAATGCAGCAGGCCCAGCAACGCCACGGCGTAGACGGCGCGGTGCAGGGCCTGCCAGCGTGCCGCGCCCAGCGCCCGGATCGCGCGATTGAAGGAGGTGGCCGCCAGCGGCAGCATCAGCAGCAGCGCCGCGAAGCCGACCAGCGCGAACGGCCGCTTGGGGATGTCGCGCGCGATCGCGTCGATCTCCAGGCCCATGTCCAGCCAGGCGTAGCAAAGGAAGTGCAGCAGCGCGTAAAAGAAGGCGAAGAGCCCCAGCAAGCGCCGAAAGCGGGCAAGTTCGGGCAGAGCGACAGCCTCGCGAAGCGGGGTGACGGCCAGCGCCAGGCACAGAAAGCGCAACACCCAGTCGCCGCTGCCGCGGATCAGCGCCTCGGCCGGGTTGGGCCCCAGGGTGTTGGTCAGGGCGCCATAGAGCAGCGCGGCAAACGGCCCCAGACAGGCGATGAACAGCAGCGGCTTGGCCGCCGGGTGGCGCAAGGCCAGGCCCATAGCGGCGTGGCGCAGGACCCGCCCCGGGGCGGGATGAGGGCCCCTGCTCGCCGGTGGGGGCATCAGTAGTTCCTGACCAAGTCCAGCCCGGCGTAGAGCTGACCCACCTGGGGCTCGTAGCCGTTGAAGACCAGGGTCGGGCGCTTCTTCTGGAACAGGCCATCTTCGCCGATGCGCCGTTCGGTGGCCTGGCTCCAGCGGGGGTGATCGACCTGGGGGTTCACGTTGGAATAGAAACCGTACTCCTGGGCGGCGGCCTTCTGCCAGGCGGTGCGCGGCTGCTTCTCGACGAAGCGGATCCGCACGATCGACTTGGCGCTCTTGAAACCGTATTTCCAGGGCACGACCAGCCGCAGCGGCGCGCCGTTCTGCTTGGGCAGGATCTCGCCGTAGGCACCGAAGGCCAGCAAGGTCAGCGGGTGCAGGGCCTCGTCCAGCCGCAGGCCCTCCACATAGGGCCAGTCAAGCACGCTGGAGCGGATGCCGGGCATCTGCTTGGGGTCGGCCAGCGTGTGGAACTCGATGAACTTGGCGTTGCCAGTGGGTTCCACCCGCTTGATCAGCTCGGCCAGCGAGTAGCCAACCCAGGGGATCACCATCGACCAGCCCTCGACGCAGCGCAGCCGGTAGGTGCGCTCCTCCATCGGGGCGAGCTTGAGCAGGTCCTCGAGGCCCAGGGTCTGGGGCTTGCGGACCTCGCCCTCGATCACGACCGTCCAGGGCTGGGTCTGCAGCGAACCCGCATGGCGGGCCGGGTCGGACTTGTCGGTGCCGAACTCGTAGAAATTGTTGTAGCTGGTTGCGTCCCCGTAGGACGTGGTCTTCTCCATCGTCACCGCGCCCGGCACGCCGCTGCGCCCGGCCGCCAGCGCGGGCAGCTTGCCCGGCCGCGCCGTTTGTGCCGACGCCTCCCGACCCGCCCAGCCGGCCATCGCTGCGCCCGCAGCGATGTGCGCCAGGAACTCGCGCCGCTGCTCGTAGACCGCGCGGGGCGAGATCTCGCTGGGAACCGGATGGTGGAAACCAGAAGGGTCGTGGCGGTTGAGGGTCATGGTGGGGGATCTGGTGGAGGAATGGGGCCAGGAGGCCGGCCGGGGTGGGGCACCCGAGCAAGGCGCGCGCGACGGCCGGGAGAGGCATGAGGTGCCGGAGAGACCGAAGAACACCCCCAAGACCCGCCCAAGAAAAAGCCGGCTCGCGCCGGCTTTCGATGCAGCTCACCGCCGTTGGTTCACCGCATGCCGGCAATGTAATCGGACACGGCCTTGATCTCGCGATCATTCAGCTTGGCGGCAATCGCCATCATCATCGGCGCATTGGAACGGGTGCCGGCACGAAAGCCGTTCATCTGGCTCTCGGTGTAATCAGCATGCTGGCCAGCCAGGCGGGGGAACTGGGCCGGGATGCCGACACCGTTCGGGCTGTGGCAACCGGCGCAGGCGGGCACCTTGCGAGCGGCAATGCCACCGCGGTAGATCTGCTCACCCAGGGTCACCAGCGAGGCATCCTTGGCGAAGCCCGGCTTGGCCTGCTTGGCGGCGTAGAAGGCGGCCACATGGCGCATGTCCTCGGTGCTGAGGGCCGCAGAAAAGCCCTTCATGACGGCATTGGCGCGGGCACCGGACTTGAACTCGGTCAGCTGCTTGGTGAGGTACTCGGGGTGCTGACCCTGCAGGATGGGAAACGTGGGCGCACCACGAGAGCCGTCGGCCGTGTGGCAGGCCACACAGACGCCCGTGGCGATGGCCTCGCCTTTCTTGGCGTCGGGCTTGAAAACAGCCGCGGGTTCATTGGCGGCGGCCGGCAGCGCCAGCACGACAAGCAGCAGGAGCGACAGGGCAGACTTCATGAGCGACCTGGGTTGGGACGGTGGTTGGAGAGTTCTCCCGCAGGACACAGGCCCAAGCGGAACCGAAGATTTTACAATGACGGATGACTTCCCCCGCATTGGCGGCTCAGGACCCCGCCAAGAAGGCGCTTTCCTGGACCCACACCGCCCGATTCCTCACGACCGCCACCCGGCTGGATCAGCTCCCGCCCAACGAGTTGCCGGAGATCGCCTTCGTCGGCCGCTCCAACGCCGGCAAGTCCACCGCGATCAACCGGCTGACCCAGCAGAAGCGCTTGGCCTTCGCCTCGAACACGCCCGGGCGCACCCAGCACATCAACCTGTTCTCGCTCGGCCCCAAGGACGAGCCCGATGCCTTGTTCGCCGACCTGCCCGGCTACGGCTATGCCGCAGTGGCGCGGGCCGCCAAGCTGCGCTGGCAGCAGGTGATGGCCGAGTACCTGGCCGAGCGGCGCAGCCTCTCGGGCGTGGTGCTGATGGTGGACTCCCGGCTGGGCCTCACCGAGCTCGACCAGCAGCTGCTGGCCTGGGTGGCCCAGCGCGTCGGCACCGGCGAGGTCCGGCTGCTGGTGCTGCTGACCAAGGCCGACAAGCTCAACCGGCGCGACGCCGACCGCGCCCTGGCCGCCACCCAGGAGGTGCTGGGCCAGCTGGCCACCGACGACGCCGACCTGAGCCTGAGCCTCTTCTCGGCGCTCAGCCGCCGCGGGGTGGGCGATGCAGCCCAGGTGCTGCACGGTTGGGTGCACCCGGTGGCCTCAAAGCCAGAGTCCTCCGACCCGTCAGGGGCGGCCCCGCCATGAGTCGGGCGGGCGGGCCCCATCGCAAACGCTCGAGCGCGCATCGCGCACTGCCGCAGGCGCGCCCGTGAGCGCCGCGCCCGACATCGAACGCTTCGGCGCGAAGCTGCCCCATGGCATCACGCTCGCCTGCCGCGCCACCGGGCCGCGAGACGCACCGGTGCTGCTGTTCCTGCATGGTTTTCCGGAGGCCGGCTTCGTCTGGGACGGGATGCTGGCGCATTTCGGCGATCGCTACCGCTGCGTCGCGCCCGACCTGCGCGGCTACGGTGGCTCGTCGGCACCGGCCGAGGTCGAGGCCTACCGGGCGCGGCCGCTGGTGACGGACCTGGTGGCGCTGATCGACCTGCTGGTGGCGCCTGAGCCACGGGGATCGGACAGCGTCCCGGGCGGTCGACGGCTCGAGGCGCTGATCGGACATGACTGGGGCGGCGCCATCGGCTGGGCGCTCGCGATCCAGCGGCCCGAGCTGATGCACCGGCTGGTGATGGTCAACGCCACCCACCCCGGCGCCTTCCTGCGGGACCTGCAGTCCGACCCGCGCCAGCAGGCCGCGAGCAGCTACATGGATTTCCTGCGTCGCCCCGACGCCGGCGCACTGCTGGCCGAGAACGACTTCGCGCGGTTGTGGCCCTTCTTCACCCGCATGGGCGGTGATGCCTGGCTGAGCGACGCGCTGCGCGAGCGCTACCGCAGCATCTGGCAGCAGGGGCTGGACGGCGCGCTCAACTGGTACCGAGCCTCACCGCTGCACCCACCGGCGGGGCCTGACGACCCGCTGCACGCGCTGAGCCTGACCCCGGATCAGCTGCGGGTGCGGGTGCCGACCACCGTACTGTGGGGCGAGGCCGACACCGCCCTGCTGCCCGGGCTGCTGGACGGTCTGGATGCCTGGGTGCCCGACCTGCAGGTCGTGCGATGGGCCGACGCCACCCACTGGGTGGTCCACGAACATCCCGCCCGGGTGGCGCGGGAGATCGAGGCCGCGCTCTTGCGTCCGCCCGGCCCGGGGCCTCAAGGGCGACCCAGCATCAGGTAGATCGCGGTGTCGCCGCGCGGCGCATGGGCCAGGCCGAAGAACAGCGGGCCCAGGCCGGTGTCGGCCCCCAGGAAGAGGCTCATGCCGGTGCGCAGACTGCCCAGGTCGGCCGCGTGGCGGTCGGACCAGGCATTGCCCGCCTCCAGCGTCGCGCCGGCAAAGAAGCCGCGGGTGAGTGCGGGAGGCGTGAGCCGGTAGTAGTAGGCAGCGCGGCCGAAGACGAGCGCATTGCCCTGCACCTGCCCCGGCTGATAGCCCGACAAGCGCTGGAAACCGCCCAGCGTGTAGAGGCCCAGGCCGCTGGTGCCCTCGCCGTCGGCGATCCGCGTCTCGCCGTACAAGTCGACCGAATGGAGTCCGCCCCAGGTCGAGGCGAGCTCGGCGGTGGCCTCGATGCGCACGAAACCCTCCTCACGGGCCGTTCGGTTCGTGCCGAGGATCTGCAAGCGGCCCACCGCCACCTCACCGAGCAGCCGGTAGCCAGACTGGGGGAAGTAGGCGAAGTCCAGCTGATCGGCCACCGCCCGCAGCCGCAGACCCCGCTCCTGCCGCTCGTCGCGACCCGCTCCCAGGGGAACGGATGCCGAGGTGACCAGCGGCTGGTCATGCAGGCGCTGAGCGTAGAGGCCGAGCCGCCATTCGCCGATCGCGCCCCAGGGCTGGCCGAGGTCGATGCCGATGCGCGCACCCGTGCGGCGCAGTCGTCCGCTCTGCGGTCCCTCAGCATCGACATAGGTCACCTCCTCGCTGCGACTGATCTGTGCCGAGGGCGCCAGGAACCAGTCGCGGCCCAGAGAGCTGTTCCACTCCAGCGGGTGGTACCACTCGGTGAACCAGGACGGGTCGGAGCCGATCTGCAACACGTTGCGCCACTCGCTGCCTGCAGCGTCGAGCCAGCGGCGGCTGTGCGCGATGGTGAGGCGGAAGTCGCTACCGCCCTTGAAATCCGTGCTCAACACCAGCCCGACGCGAAAGAAATGGGGGCCCCAGGGCTTTTCCTCGAGGTCGAACGCCAGGCCGTCACCGCCGGCCGGGGTGCGCACCAGCCGGTAGTCGGCGCGGTTGTAGTCGCCGCTGGCGGCCAGCCGCCGGACATCGCGCTCGGCGGCGGCGGCGGAGAAGGTCTCGCCGGCGCGGCTCTCGAGCTGTTCGGCGCGGCGGGCGGGTTGGCTGATCTCGGTGCCCTCGAAGCGCACGAATGCCAGCGCGGGCGCGGGCAGTCGCGGCTGCGGACGCGCCGCGGCCCAGGCACGGTAGTTGTCCTCGTTCACGGCGAAGCGGCTGATCTGCAGCACGGCCGCCTGGGCATGGATTTCACCGAGCGTGATGAAGTCGGCCGTGCGCTTGAAGTCGGCCGCCGTCAGCGCGCCCAGCGGCGGCGTGATCAACAGGTCGGCGTCCGTCAGCGCTGCGAGGCTGCGCTGCACGTTCTGCTCGGTCAGGATATTGATCATCTGGGTCGAGACACCGAGCAGCGTGCCCAACGTCTCCCGCGCTGCCAGGGGCGTGCCGATGTTGACGGCGATCACCACATCGGCCCCCATGGCCCGCGCCACGGCGATCGGCAGGTTGTCCACCAGCCCGCCGTCGCCGAGGATGCGGCCCTCGACCTCGGTCGGCGCGAACACGCCCGGCACGCTCATGCTCGAGCGCAGCGCCAGCGCCAGATCGCCGCGGGTCAACACCTGCGGCTGGCCGGTCTCCATGTCGGTGGCCACGGCCCGGAATGGGGTGGGCAGCCGGTCGAAATCGATCACCGAGCGGACCGGCAGCGTGTAGCGCCGCAGCAGCGACTCCAGGCCATGGCTCGAGACCGTGCCCAGGGGCACGCGCAGCTCGCCATCGCGCACGCCGAACTCGAACGCGGTCGCCAGCTCGAAGTCCTGCTCCTTGCGCCGCTGCGAGAGCTCGCGGCGGGCCACGCGGCTGGCAAAGATCTCGTCCCACTCGACCTTCAGCAGCTCGCGCTCCAGCGCCTCGGCGCCCATGCCGCTGGCATAGAGGCCGCCGATGATGGCGCCCATCGAGGTGCCGGCGATCACGTCGATGGGAATGCGCTCGCGCTCCAGCACCTTGAGCACCCCCACATGGGCGAGCCCCCGCGCGCCGCCGCCCGACAGCACCAGGCCAATGCGCGGTCGCCCAGCGGGGACCACCGGTCGCAGCGACGCTGGCGGCGCCTCCAGCGAACCGGCGCTCGCGGGCCCTGCCGCGACGGGGCCCGCAGCAGCCCGGACTGGGATCATCCCGGCCGCGCCCTCTGCCCCTGTGACACCGGAGACCCCGAACAGGCCCACCAGCAGCCCGCCGGCCAGCCTGGCAGCGAGTTTCAGGCGGAGGCGCGAGAGGGGCGGGGACGGCATGCAGCCATTGTCGATGAGCGCCGGGCGGGTGCCGCTCCCGGGGCACGCGGGCGATCCAGCCGCGGACGATCCAGACGTGAAAAAGGCCGCCTTGCGGCGGCCTTTCGTTGCGCTGAGCAAGCTCAGGCGACAGACATCACATGTCCATGCCCATGCCGCCCATCCCGCCCATGCCGCCCATGCCGCCGCCCATGCCACCGGCACCGGCTTCGTCCTTCGGCGCCTCGGCGACCATCGCCTCGGTGGTGAGCATCAGCGAGGCGACCGACGCGGCGTTCTGCAGCGCGGTGCGGGTCACCTTGGTCGGGTCCTGGATGCCCATCTCGATCATGTCGCCATAGGTGCCGTTGGCGGCGTTGTAGCCGTAGTTGCCCGAACCGGCCAGCACGGCGTTGACCACCACGCTCGGCTCGTCACCGGCGTTGGCCACGATCTCGCGCAGCGGCTGCTCGATGGCACGCAGGATCAGCTTGATGCCGGCTTCCTGGTCGGGGTTGTCGCCCTTGATGACGCCCGCGGCCTGGCGAGCGCGCAGCAGCGCCACGCCACCACCGGCCACGATGCCTTCTTCCACCGCCGCACGCGTGGCGTGCAGGGCGTCTTCGACACGCGCCTTCTTTTCCTTCATCTCGACCTCGGTGGCGGCACCGACCTTGATCAGCGCCACGCCGCCCGCCAGCTTGGCCACGCGCTCCTGGAGCTTCTCGCGGTCGTAGTCGGAGGTGGCTTCCTCGATCTGGACGCGGATCTGCTTGACGCGCGCCTCGATGTCGCCCGCGGCACCGGCGCCGTCGATGAT
>CAISYQ010000338.1 GCA_903889735.1 uncultured Methylibium sp. | reverse complement strand
TGCCCCCTGCTCATTCCCGCGGTGCGGGTACCTTGGGTCGCTGCGCCGCCGTGACCGAGAGCTTCAACTCGCGCCCGCCCCGCTGGACCAGGAGCGGCGCACTGGTGCCGGGCTTGAGCGCAGCCACCGCGTTGAGCAGCTGAGCTGTGTTGGACACCGATTTGTCGGCAACCTGCGTCACCACGTCGCCGGGTCGCAGGCCGGCGTCGCTCGCAGGACCGCCCTGGAGCACACCGGTGATCAGCACGCCCTGCGCCGTCTTCAGACCGAAGCTCTCGGCCAGGTCGGGGCTCAGGTCGCGCGGCTCCACGCCGATCCAGCCGCGTGTCACGCGGCCCTCGCGCACCAGGCCCTCGAGCACCTGCCGGGCGGTCGTTGCCGGGATGGCGAAGCCAATCCCTAGGCTGCCGCCGGAGCGGGAGTAGATCGCGGTGTTGATGCCCAGCAGGTTGCCGGCGGTATCGATCAGCGCACCGCCGGAGTTGCCCGGGTTGATCGCGGCATCGGTCTGGATGAAGTTCTCGAAGGTGTTGATGCCGAGCTGGTTGCGGCCCAGGGCCGAGACGATGCCGGAGGTCACTGTCTGCCCCACGCCGAAGGGGTTGCCGATGGCGAGCACGACGTCGCCGACCTGCAGGGCATCGGAATCGCCGAAGCTCACCGACGGCAGCTTGTCGAGCTGGATGCGCAGCACCGCGAGGTCGGAGTCGGGGTCGGTACCCAGCACCTTGGCCTGGGTGCGGCGCCCATCGGAGAGCACCACCTCGATGTCGTCCATCCGGTCGACCACATGGTTGTTGGTCAGGATGTAACCCTCGGGGGAGACGATCACGCCGGAGCCGATGCCGCTCTGGGTCTGGCGGTCGCCATCGCCGAAGAAATAGCGGAACCAGGGGTCCGAGCTGTGCGGCCCGCGCGCCGCCTGGGTCTTGCTGGTGATCACGCTCACGACAGCCGGCGCGGCGCGCCGGGCTGCCGCGGCGTAGCTGACGCCCGCAGTCCCCGTGGTGGACGCGCCCGGCGCGGTCATCGCAGGCAGCAGCAGGGTGGGCGCTCCGCCTCCGAGCGGGCTTCGGCCCAGCCACTCGGGCTTGAGCGTGGCCACCACGAAGAGCACCGCCAGGGCGACCGTGACCGCTTGGGAGAAAATCAGCCAGGTTTTGCGCATGGGAGAACGACGGGTGACGACTCGCGACGAGGTGGAGAGCCACTTGGCGGCGCTGCTCGAGGTGGCGCGTTTCAAGGATTATGGGCCGAACGGTTTGCAGGTCGAGGGCCGGCCGGCGATCCGCAAGATCGTGTCCGGCGTGACCGCCAGCCTGGCGCTGATCGAGGCCGCGGCCGAAGCCGGCGCCGACGCGCTGCTGGTGCACCACGGCCTGTTCTGGCGTGGCCAGGATGGCCGGGTGACGGGCTGGATGAAGCGCCGCCTGGCCGCGCTGCTGGCCCGCGACATCAGCCTGTTCGCCTACCACCTGCCGCTCGACGCCCACCCCGAGCTCGGCAACAACGCCCAGCTCGCCCTGCAGCTCGGTTTCAATACCAGCGAATGCTTCGGCGAGCAGCAGCTCGGCTGCCTCGGCACGCTGCAGCAAGCGCCCCCGTTGACCGCGGATCGGGCCGCAGGCCCTGCAGAGGCGCGGGCGCTGCCGCAGGAACTGACGGCCGAGGCCCTGGCCGCCCGGATCGCCCAGCGGTTGTCACGCACGCCCCTGGTGGTGGCGGGTGACGGCCGGCCGATCCGGCGGGTGGCCTGGTGCACGGGTGGCGCCCAGGGCCACTTCGAGGCCGCGATCGCGGCCGGCGCCGACGCCTACCTGACCGGCGAGATCTCCGAGCCCCAGGCCCACATCGCCCGCGAGACCGGTGTCGCGTTCTTCGCCTGCGGTCACCATGCCACCGAGCGCTATGGCGCGCCCGCCCTGGGCGAACATCTGGCCCGGCGCTTCGGGATCGAGCACCAGTTCATC
>CAISYQ010000337.1 GCA_903889735.1 uncultured Methylibium sp. | reverse complement strand
GCCAGCTCGGCGACCTCCTCGCGCAGCGCCGCCACCTGGGACTCGTGCACCTGGATGCGGACCTCGGGCGCGGTGGTCATCTCGCCCAGCGCGCGCGCGATCGAGCCGCGCACCAGGGTGTCGGGGTCCACGCCCTTCACCACCTCCTTCACGCAGCGCAGCACCATCGCCACGAGCTGCGGTTCGGTGTCGCGCACCCAGCCGGTCAAGGTGCCGTGCATCTCGGCCACCGCCGCCACCAGCTCGCTGCGGGCGTCGAGCCGGCCCTGCCGCAGGCCCTCGTTGCGGGCCTGCTCCTGCACCGCTTCGGCGCGCCCGACGATGTCGGCCGCCTGCGCCTCGGCCCCGCGCAGGGCCTCGGCAGCCTGGACCAGCTGCGCGAACTCGCGCGCCCGCAGGCGCTGCGTGCCCGCCGCCAACCCGGGCCGGTCGGCCCTCAGGACCACAGCCAGGGGTGGTCCGCCAACGAAGCCTTGCATGCGATCTCCAACCATTGCACATTGAGGCCGGCCACGCTGGGCGGCAGGGTGAGTTCGTCGGGCCCGAACTGGAGCAGGAAACGCTCCCGGACCGGGTCCGGCCAGAGGCAGGCCTGCTCCAGGGCGGCCCGCACCCCGCCCGCGACCACGCGCTCCGGCGTGCGCCAGGCGCCCGGGCCGAGCAGGAATTCCACCCGGCCGCCGGCCAGGTCCTGGGCGTCGAGCGAGGCCAGCGACGCCTCGTCCAGCCCCTGCCGCACGGCGCGCCGGAAATGCCCGTCCATCGAGCGCAGGATGTGGCCACAGAAAGGCAGCACCGACAGGCACAGGCCCAGCCGCTGCCAGTCGGACCGGGGCAGCAGTGCCAGCCGGCCGCGCAGGTCGCGGGTCAGCATGTCCGCACTCAGGCGGCGCGGCGGCAGGGCCCTGGCCACCGCCCGGCGCAACGCTGCCGGATCGACCGAGGCCCCCTCGATCCCGGAGTCGCTGCGGCCGATCAAGCGTTCCAGGCTGGCCGGCATGACCCAGGCCTCGGTACCGAAGAAGAAGCGGTCCACCGGCCCCCGCAGCGCCTCGGGGCCGGGCCAAGGCCGCGGGCCGGGCGTGGGCTCGGCGCCCGGGTTCATGCGCCGAGGCTCGAGGCGTTGCCCGTATCACGGGCCGCCGGCCGGGCGGCCGCGGCACCGGCCTGGCGCTGCTGCAGGTAATGCCGCGCGTGCAGGCCCGCACTGAGAACCAGCAGGCCGAGGATGATGCTGATCTCGATCAGGAGCATGGTCGAGTCGCTCTTGTGCACCCGCGCGCCCAGCACCCGCGTGATCGGCACCTCGGCCACCGCCTTCAGGTCCACCCGCGAGGGGATGGCCAGGATCTCCACGCGGTTGGGCGAGAGCCCCTCGATCGATTCGCTCACCAGCTTGCGGATGCTCGGCACCAGCATCTCCAGGTCATAGCGGTCGTCGTAGCTCACGTAGATGGAGGCCTTGGCCTGCTGCAGGTCGGTCAGCTTGGACGCGCCGTCCGGCGTGATCACATGGACCCGCGTCTGCAGCACGCCCTCGATCAGCGACACCGTGCGCTCGAGCTCCTGGGCCAGGCCGAACATGTAGCGCACCCGCTCCTCGAAGGGCGTGGGCGCGAAGCCGTTGGAGCGGAACACCTCGTTGAGGTTGGTGCGCGGACTCTTGGGCAAGCCCAGCGCGCGCATCACCGCCACGGCACGCGGCAGGTCCGAGCTCAGGACCTCCACCGCGAAGGTCTTGCCCTTGCCGTCGGCCACCTTGCGGGCATCGACCGAGCTGGTGTAGAGCGCGCCGACGATCTCGTTGGCGTCGCGCTCGGTGAGGTCGCGCAGCAGCATCTCCCTCGAGCAGCCGCACAGCGCCAGCACGGCGAGGACGGCGACCACGCCGCGCAGCATTCGAACCAGCTTCATCGGGCTTCCCTCTTCATGTTCATCTAGAGCCCGGGCACGCCGTGCAGGTGGCGCAGCGTGTGGGCAATGCGGTCGCCCGGAGGCGCACCCAGGGGCGGTGGCTCATGGTCGGCCGCAGCCCACAGCACCACCGGCTCGGTGGGCAGGAACCCGCCAGCCGCCCGGCCGGCACGGCGGCCGGATGCGCCATAGACCAGGGTCTCGAACTGCATCACATCGGCGATAGGGATGCGCGCCGGGTCAGGGCGCGGCCAGCCGGTATCGCGCGGGTCGGTGGCGCGGGCCGGATCGACCGGCCAGGCGCGCTGCGCCGCGCCGACCGTGGGGACGCGGGACACCGCCTCGATGCGGCCGCTCGCCGCGCGGTGGGGGGTCGATCCATGGTCCATGGTCGTGAACGGCGGGGGGGGCGGAGGGGCCGAGCAGGCGCCTGCGCCGCTCAGTCCGCCAGGGTCAGGGGCTGCGCCGGCTGGCCGTCGCGCAGCTGCTCAGCCAGCCGCTTGAAGGCGGCTGCCTCGCCGTGCAGCAGGGCCAGCTGCGGGTTGCCCAGCACCTGATCGGCCAGCTGGATGGCTTGCGGGTAGTCGCGAACCGTCGTCTTGGAGAGGGCCTGCGCCAGCAGGGCCGCGCCCTCGGTGCGGGGCAACTCGCGCAGGTGGGCGGCGATCGCGGTCACGGCCTGGTCGAGGCCGTGCATGGCCGCCGTCATGCAGACCTCGGTCAGCAGCAGGTCGATGTCGGCGGTGTAGCGCTTGACCAGTTCATCCATCGACGCACCTCACAGACCTTGACGAGCGTCAATCATATACCAAAGTCTAATGATCGCCCGGTGCGGCGCGCGTACCGGGCGCCACCCGCCCCAGGGCACGCTCAGCTGAAACTGCGCGCTTCCTGGTTGCTGGCCTCCAGGCTCTTCATCATCTGCAGCAGGCCCTTGATCATGTCATCGGCCATGCCCGCAAATTCCTTGTCCGATGACGCCACGTCCCTGATGTAGTTGGCCAGCGCCGACTTCTTCTCGGCAGAGGCCTTGTCCACCGCGACCGAATACTCCAGGCCCTTGGTGCCCATGTCCACAAGGCTCTTGGCGATCTCGCTTTTCTTCTCGCCCATCTTGATTTGGGTGTCCAGGCCCTTGATCTGGTCGTCAATCGCTTCGAACTTCAGATTGAACTTGTCATCGACGCCCTTCAGGTCGAGATCCTGCTGCATGCGGAACGCCTTCATGTCGTCCTGGTACTGAATCTCGTCGAAGGCCGACACCGGACTCGCCGGAGGCGGCGGCGGCGTCCGGTCGAGGATTGCCTGGCGTTCGGCTTGGCGTTCGGCCTGGAGCGCCGGCTTCTGGGCCATCAGGTCTTGCTTCGAGACCTCGGCGCTGGCCGTGTCCGCCATCGACTTGGCGGCCATCGCGATGGTCACGGCGCCCATGGCCACGCCGATCACCATGTTCTTGAACGCGGCCTTCACGCCGTCGTCGGCGGCCGAATTGGCGGTCGCCAGGGCGAGTTGACCGTCCCGGACCGCGCCCTCCCGGCTCTCGCGCCGCATCTCGGACTGCTGCTCGATCATCAGCGTGGCCAGGATGTTCATCAGCTGCGAAAAGGAATAGGCGCTGAGCGTGGCCACCAGATCCGAGTAGCTCGAGGACGACAGGGTGGCCGTACGGCTGGGCATGGTGCCGGCCCCGATCGCCTGCGAGAGGCTGCCGGGCGTCACGTTGGCGCCAACCGCGCCGGTTCTCGCGAAGGCATCGGCCCCGGCGGTGGCGGCGGCCCCGTCGGTACGGCCCGCTGAAGCCCCCGGGTAGGTAGGAATGGTGGTGTTGTTGACCGACATGTTCATGGGGATCTCCTTGGGTGGATGGGGTGCGGCAATTCGGCGCGGCGGGTGCGTCAGGCGGCCAGGGACACCGGGGCGGACGGCGCCGCACTGGGGTCAACCGCACCGGGGGCGGGGGACGGGGGAGACGGGGCGGGGGCCAGCCGGTCCAGCAGCTCGGTGCACCATCCGGCCAGGCCGGGCAGTCGGGTGGGCTGGGCGCACGCCAGTGCCTGCGCCTGCCGCAGGTGCTGCGCGGCGTCAGCCTGGCGCCCCAGCAGCCACTCGGTCTGGCCCCAGAAAAACAGGATCTCGGCATCGGGTTGGGCCGAGGCTTCGGCCAGGGCGTGGGCGGCCCCGTAGGTGGCAGCACAGGCCAGGAGGTCGCCGCGGGCCAGGTGGTTGGCGGCGCAGGCCTTCAGGTTGCGCAGGGCGTTCGGCTGCAGGCTGCAGAGGTGGCGCAGGATGACGCCCGCCTCCCGGTGGCGCCCAGCCTCGTAGCAGCCCACGGCCCAGGCGTAGAGGGCGTCGCCATAGCCGGCGGGCACCGCCAGGTCGGCGGCCAGGCCCGCCCGTGGGTCGTCCTGGTCCAGGAGGGCGACGAGGTCGAAGCCGAAGGCGTCCTGCGCCCCGGGCAGGGCCGGTTCAGCCAGTCCGGCGGGCGGCTCGAGCCAGGCCGCCGTCATGGCGGGCCTCGCCGTTCCGTGGCGCTGACACCGGGCTCAGGGCCGGGCGCGGGGCTGCGGTCGGGCCGGGCCTCGGCAGACGCCTCGACCAGGTCCGGCGCCGGGGGCGGGAGTTCGGGGGCGCCGCCCCGGCCGTCCCGGCGGTCCTGCTGCGCCGCGCGCACCGCGTTGACCACCGACGCCGGGTTCAGCTTCTTCACCTCCAGGGTGGCGAAGAGCATCGCCGCGAGCAGGCCCACCAGCAGCAGGAGCAGGGCCAGCAGCCAGCCGGTGTGCAGACGCACCCCCGGGCCCTGGCCGCCCAGGCCCGAGCCTGAAAAACGGCGGGCTTGCCCGGGCGACTCAACGACCGGCGGGGCCTGCTCAAGCGGCTCACCCGTTTCGACCTGTCTGGGCCCGGTCTGTTGGGGCCCGGCCTGATTGAGCGTTTGGACCTGCGCGACCTGCGCCGCAGGCGGGGCGCGCCGCCCCGGCCGCAGCGCTCCAGCGGCCGCCCGGCCCGGGTCGCCCGGGTGGGCATCCAGCGGGGGCTGCGGCAGCAGGCTGAGATAGATCTGGGTCGCTCGCGAACGCAGCGCCGGCTCGTCGAGCATGCGCCAACCGGGCGGGCGGCGCAGCACCGGCAGCCGAGGCACGAAGTCCGGCGCAGGCGACGGCTCGAAAGCAGCCGCAGCAGGGCCGCCGGCGCCGAGCAAGTCCTGGTTCACCGTCGCTTCCACGGGGGCCGTCGGCCTGCGCTCAGGGCCGCTGGTCGATGCGGGCGGCCTGCTCGGGCGGGACCAGCGGCAGCAGGCGCTCCAGCAACTGCGTGCACCACGGCCCGAACGGGCTGCCGGGGCGGGCCTGCTGCTCGTCCAGCACGCGCGCAAAGCGCAGGTTGTCGAAGGCCGGCGAGTACTTCTTCTGGAAGTACTGCGACAGCCCGAGGTAGTAGTTGGGCTCGGGCTCCAGCGGGGCGTACTTGCAGGCCAGGGTGTAGCTCAGCTCGGCCTCCTCGTAGCGCTCCAGGGCCAGCATGCAGGCGCCGAGCCCCAGCAGGTAGGCCACCTCGGTGGGCTTGAGCTGCACCAGCCGGCTGAACAGCGTCACGGCCTCCGCGTAGCGCTGGTTGCCGTAGTAGCGGCCGGCCATCTCGTGGACCGCATCGAAATAATCCTGCGACAGGCCCATGGCCTCGCCCGGCTCCACCCCCACCGCGAGCCCCGTCTCCACCAGCAGCCGCGTGTTGCGCGCCAGCGCCTCCCTCTCCTCGGCGCTGAGCTCGTCGTCCAGGTCGGCCAGCAGGATGTTCTCGTAGTTCAGCATGGTTGCAGTTCCTGGGGCAAGGTTTTGATTCAGCCTTAAATGGCCCAGCCTTCTTGCTGGATCATCTTGTTCGTCTGCGACTCGTTGCGGTAGATGGCCATGGACTGCCGCTGGAGCTCGGCATCGACCTCATTGAGGACCTGCGCGAACTCGGCCTCAGCCTGGACCAGGTTCTGGAGGAACTTGATCATGGCCTTGAGCTTGTCGAGATCGGCCTGGTCCTTGGCGATCTCGAATTCCAGTTCCGACTTCATGATCGAGAACGTCGCGGAAGCGATCTTCGTGGCACCGGTTGCCATCTTGCCCAGCGTCACGACAATGCTCGCCACGCGGTCGACCATGGAGGTAGCCGCCGCAGAGGCGTTGGCGCCGGCGCCGGTCACATTGCTGGCGCCCTGGATCACGTCGGCCAGCCCCCCCGCCGAGCCGCTGATCACCATGATGGCCGCTGCGATCGCCACCTGGATGGCCAGCATGGCGGCCATCGCCGTGTAGGCGCCGATCTGATCTGCGTCAGCCCCCGGATCGGGCTTCTCGCCGAAGACAGCGAGAAGCTTCAGCAGCCAGTCTGGCGGGTCGGCGATCAGCTTGCCGATCCACTCGGTGATGACCGCGGTGAGGTCCTCCATCCAGCGGTCCATCTGCGACTTGCCATCGGCGTCCTTGATCTCGTTGCAGCAGATGGTGGCTGTCAGCAAGGCCCCGGACAGCATGGCCCCGACGACCGCGCTGGCCACCGCCGCCGAGGTGCCGCCGGTGAAGGGAATCGCGATGACGCTGGCGATCAGGACCAGGGCCGCCAATCCGTACATGATGTACTTCAGGATGTCCATCTTCTTCTTCAACGAGTCGGCCTTCTCGTTCTGCGCCATGATGTCGTTGAACTTGGTGATCTTCTCGTCCAGGCGGGTCTGGATGGTGTCCTGCATGGACTTGATCACCGCGATGGTGGCCTGCACCACCGCCAGGGTGGACTTGCGCGCCTCGTCGCGGATGAGTTGAAGCAGGTCGCTGGGGCTGAGGTTGCCCATCACGCTGGGCGTGATCAGCACCGGGTTGCTGACGGCGGTGGACGTCCCGGCCGTGCGCTCGCGGATCTGCTCGGACAGTGACCGCTGGGGCAGCAGCGGGTTTTCTCGGCGCACGGCGCCCGCCTGCTCGGTGGCGGCCGACTCGGCACTGGCCTCGGTGTCGAGCGCCTGCTGCTGGGCCGCAAGGGCGGCTGCGGCTGCGGAATAGGAGGTGGCGGTGATGGCAGTCATGCGGAACTCCTGGGGCGGCGAGGGCCTGGTTATTGCGTGGCAGGGAGGGCGGGCGCGGGCGCGGGCGGGTGGCGGACGCAGGCGTGGCGCCCTGGCTCAGGCCGGCAGCTTGAGCAGGGCCTCGCCCAGCGCTGCGAACTCGCTCTCGTCGGCCTCGCTCGTCAACCGCGTGCTCATGATCAGCAGCGCCTCGGCCGCCGCAGTGCGGTCCTTCAGGGCGATGGCCGTGCGCGCCACCAGGGCGGCGGCGATGCGGCTGGGCTTGACCGACAGCGTCATCTGCCAGGCTTCCAGGGCCTCGGCGAAACGGCCCTCACGCATCTGGCAGTTCCCCAGCACCGACCAGTAGTCCGGGTTGCGGATGTCGAGCACGACCAGGCTCATCAACAACTCGATCGCCTCTTTGAAGCGGCCGCCATCGAAATAGCCCAGCGCCGTGGCGTAGAGGAGCTCCTGGACCTCCGCCGGGACACCGGCGATGTCGGCTGCGGACCGGCCCTCGGCCACTGCCCGGGCGGCCGCCACCGGATCCATGGCGTCCGGCGAGGTCGAAGACTCTGAAGGCGTCGAGGCAACAGGGGTGTCGGTCATGTGGGTCTCTCCTTGCGGGCCGTCAGGCGTGAATTTCCAGGAACTGGTCGAAGCCGCTGGTCTTGAGCGTCTTCAGGATGGCGGGTTTGGGCGCGGCCAGCACGACCCGGCCACCGCGGACGCGGGAGGCCTTGGTCACGATCACCAGCACGCGCAGGCCGGCGCTGCTCAGGTAATCGAGCTCGGCGAGGTTGATGTTGAGCGAATGGACCTGGCCCTCCAGCAGACCCAGCAGCTCCTGCTGGCGGGTTTCGGCATTGCTGGCGTCAAGGCGGTCCGTCAGCCGCACGTAGCGCTTTCGGGACTGCACCAGCGCCACCGCGAGCAGCTGCTGCGCCTGCGCGATCAGCTCGGCGTGCCGGGCCGGCTGCAGCCTTGCCAGCTGCAGGCTGTGCTGCAGTGCCTCGCAGGCGGCCTGGTGGCGGTGCAGGAAGATGAGGCACTGCCCGATGTGGAAATGCACATCGGCATCGGGCAGCCCGAGCCTGACGGCACGCAGGTAAGCGCCCAGCGCCTGTTCGTGCCGGCCCAGGGCATGCAGGGCCTTGCCCATCGCCGCATGGAACGCGGCCTGTGCCGGTTCGTGGCGCAGGATGAACTCCAGCAGCTGCCGCGACTGCTCGTAGGCCTGGCTCTGGTAGCACCGCAGCGCCAGCAGGTACATCGTGTTCAGGGCCTCCTGGCTGAAGGTGCCGTGTTCAGAGGTCATGGCAGAGGTTCAGTGAGCCAGTCCGGCGGCCGGTCAGGATCCCGCCGACAAGGCGTCGCCGAAGGCGGCAGCCGCCACCGCACGCTGTGACTGCGACTGCGCGTCCCAGGAGGCAGCCGCCTCGATCGCTTCCGCCGAACCCCCCTGGGGGCGGCCCTGCCCGTCTCCACCCGAGCCACCCTGCCCCGAGCCCTGCCCGCCCGGCGCCCCGCCCTGATCCGACGCCCCACCGGCCGGATCCAGGGGCCGGGACGCCACCGCCAGCTCTGGCGCTACCCAGCGCAGTCCGGGCACCTCGGCGGCCATCGCGGCCACCAGCCTGGCCAGGTTCACATCGAGGAACTGCTGCACCTCGGCGGACTGCGTCTGGAGGCTGGCCACCATCTCGCCGCCCTGGGGCCGCAGGACCAACGCCGTCTGCGGCAGGCGCGCATCGTCCAGGCGCAGCACCACCTCGCGGCCGGACTGCAGCGCATCGAGATCGCGCTGGGCCAGGGTGCGGTTGACCTGCCGCACGAGCTCAGTCAGTTCCATCCCTGCCAGACCGGGCCCCCGTGTGGATTCCACCGGAGCCGCGGTGTCGGCAGACAGCACCCCGGATAGAGCAGGCGCCGGCGTCGCATTCAACTCCGGCCGGAGCAGCGGCTCGGCCGACACTTTGGCAAGCGGCTCGGAAAGATCCCGCTCGGACTCGCCCTTCCCCACCGATGGCCGTGCCGGCTCAGGTCGGTCGGCCACCGGCTCGGCGCGGGCGATCACCAGCTCGCCGCGGGCGATCACCGGCTCGGCGCGGGCGATCACCGGCTCGGCGCGGGCGATCACCGGCTCGGCGCGGGTGGCCACCGTCTCCGTGCGGGCCGTGACCGGCTCGCCGCGGGCGCCCATGGGGTTGGCGGCGGGCTGGACCGCTGGGG
>CAISYQ010000336.1 GCA_903889735.1 uncultured Methylibium sp. | reverse complement strand
CGGGGTCCGCAGTCGGTGGCGCAGCCGCGCAGCCGCCAGAACCTCGGCATCTACCGCCAGCAGGTGATCGGCCCGCGCCAGACCATCATGCGCTGGCTGGCCCACCGCGGCGGCGCGCTCGACTTCCGCGACTTCGCCCTCGCCAACCCCGGCCAGCCTTTCCCCATGGCGGTGGCGCTGGGCGCCGACCCGGCCACCATCCTCGGCGCCGTGACCCCCGTGCCCGACAGCCTGAGTGAGTACCAGTTCGCCGGCCTGCTGCGGGGCAGCCGCACCGAGCTGGCCGATTCCGGCGTGGGCGAGGGCGGGCGGATGCTGCAGGTCCCGGCCAGCGCCGAGTTCGTGCTCGAGGGCCACATCCCGGTGGCCGCGCCGGGCTTCAGCGGCCAGAGCGCCCATGGCGTGCCCTTGAAGGAGAAGGACGGCTACCTCCACGCCCTGGAAGGCCCCTTCGGCGACCACACCGGCTACTACAACGAGCAGGACTGGTTCCCGGTCTTCGAGATCGGCCGCATCACCCACCGCCGCGACCCGGTCTACCACTCCACCTACACCGGCAAGCCACCCGACGAGCCGGCGGTGCTGGGCGTGGCGCTCAACGAGGTCTTCGTGCCCATCCTGCGCAAGCAGTTTCCCGAGATCACCGACTTCTATCTCCCGCCCGAGGGCTGCAGCTACCGGATGGCGATCATCTCCATCAAGAAGAGCTACCCGGGCCATGCCAAGCGGGTGATGTTCGGGCTGTGGAGCTTCCTGCGGCAGTTCATGTACACCAAGTTCATCGTGGTGACCGACGACGACGTGAACATCCGCGACTGGAAGGACGTGGTCTGGGCCATCACCACCCGCATGGACCCGGTGCGCGACACCACCCTGGTGGACCAGACGCCGATCGACTACCTCGACTTCGCCTCGCCGGTGAGCGGCCTGGGCGGCAAGATGGGCCTGGACGCGACGAACAAATGGCCCGGCGAGACCTCGCGCGAGAGGGGCCGCAGCATCCGCATGGAGGCGGCGGTGGAGGCGCGGGTGGCAGCGGTGTTTGATTCGGTGATGGCCCGAAAGTGAGGCTGCCCAAGCCTCCTTGAGGTAACGCGGGCGCCAGTGGGTGGCCGGAGCCCACCGGCCCTCAAGAAACGCCGAGCCGCTTCGGGTTCGCCGGACCCCCAACAAGCCCGTGAGTCGTGGACTGGGCTCAGTCCGGACCCGGGGGGTGCTCAGGGGCCGTGCTGCCCCGCCGCCACCCGCCCCAGGGCCTCGCGCAGCACATCGCGCACCTGGCTCAGGCCCTCGTTCGAGGGCATCCAGTCCAGCAGGGGTGAACCGGAGGCGGGCTCCTGGCCCATGGGCGCAGGGGTGATGCGCAGGTCGGCGTCACCGGCGGCCTGGAAATGGTGCAGGGCGCGCGGCATGTGCCAGGCGTGGGTGACCAGCACGATATGCCGCACGCCCTGGGCACGCAGCAGGGCCACGGTGAAGAGGGCGTTCTCCCGCGTGTCGCGTGAGGTGGTCTCGGTCCAGGTGACCGGCCAGCGCAGGTCGCGCTCGGCCACACGCTGGGCGACCTCGGCCTCGGAGATCTCCGTCCCAAATTGACCGGGATCGGCGGGCTGCAGCTCCGGCTTGCCGGCCTCGGACGGGGCGGGCTTGCGCGGCTGCGCCCATCCGCGACCTCCGCTCACGGCCAGCGGCAGGCTGGTCTGGCGCGCCAGCCAGACGCCGTAGCGCAGGCGGTCGAAGGCGCGGGGCTTGAGGTCGGCCTCGCCGGTGGCCGGGGCGCGCTCGATGAGCCCGCCGCCCAGCACCACGATGGCGGTGGTCGCAGCGCGGCTCCCCGGCGGCGGCTTCAGGGCGGCACGCTGGGCGGCATCGAGGGGCGCGATGACCGGGAGCAACCGGGATTCCAGCGCGCGGCCGAAGCCTTCGGTCGCGCACAGCCAGGACAGCAGCAGGCCCAGCGCCAGCATCAGCGCGCCACCGGCCGGCCGGCGTCTCAGCAGGCCGGCGCCGCCCAGCATCAACAGCAGGCCGGGCACTGGCGGCAGCACCAGCGCGGTCAGCAGGGGTTTGAGGCTTTCGACCGCGTCCATGCGACGGATTGTCGGGCGGTGGTGAAATCGGGCTCATGTCCGCGACCTCTTTCTTCTTCCCGGGGGCTCTCCCCCAGTCCGCCTGGAGCCCGCCGTGAACCCATCCCTGCTCGAGACCGCCACCCTGGGTGGGGGTTGCTTTTGGTGCACCGAAGCGGTGTTCCTCGGGGTCGACGGCGTGGATTCGGTCGAATCGGGCTACTGCAACGGCCCGGTGGTCAACCCAAGCTACGAGCAGGTCTGCGGCGGCGACACCGGCCACGCCGAGGTGGTGAGGGTGCGATTCGACCCGGCCCGCATTGGTTTTCGCGAGCTGCTCGAGATCCTCTTCGTGGTCCACGACCCCACCACGCCCAACCGCCAGGGCAACGACGTCGGCACCCAATACCGTTCGGGCATCTACACCCACAGCGACGAGCAGGCGCGCATTGCCCGCGAGGTGATCGCCGAGCTGCAGGCCAGCGGCACGGTGCACGGGCGCATCGTCACCGAGGTCGAGCCCGAGCAGAACTACTGGCCGGCCGAGGGCTACCACCAGAACTATTTCGCCCTCCACCCGGGCGCGGGCTACTGCGCTTTCGTGGTGGCGCCCAAGGTCGAGAAGTTCCGCCAGACCTTCGCGAACCGGGTGCGGCGCTGAGGACTTGACACAGGCCCCATACTGAAGGCGTGGCAATTTTTTCCTCTCCCTCCCGACGCGAAAGCGCCTCCGCCGGCCTGCAGCCGCTGAAGCTGCACCGCCCTCGGCCCGGCCTTGGGTGGGTCGCGCTGCTGCTGCTGGCCTTGTGCGGCGCCCAGATCCTGGGCGTGGCACACCGTGCGCTGCACGGCCCGCAGGGGGGAGCAGCGAGCGTCCTGACGGTGTCGCTGCTGGCGGAGGTTGCCAGCCACCCGATCGGCCACCCCGATCCGGGTCAGGAGACGGGCTCACACGGTGAGGCGCACCTGGATGAGCCCGGCCTCTTCGGCCACAGTTCCCAGCAGTTGGATGAATGCCGGCTGTTTGATCAGCTGGTCCACGGCGACGTGCTGGAGGCAGCGGCCCCGGCCCTCTCCGCGGCCCGCGTTCCGGCCCTCGGCGCGGTGCTGCCGGTGGCGCGACTGCGGGGTGTCGAGCCCTGCGGCTACCGGGCCCGCGGCCCGCCGACGATCGGCTGAACGGCCTCTGGCCCTTCCTGCGCCCACCGGCGGCCCGCCCGCCGGTCAGGGCAGCTGACCGTCACCGACCGCTGGCTTGGCCGCGGTCGGCGAGCCCCCTCCCGTTTGACTGGAACCCGCCCTTGGCGGGGCCTTGGCATGCGCTTGACGCTTTCTTCCCCGACGCTTCCCCGATTTGCTTCCCTGCCTTCGCTCCTGAATTCCCTCCTGAATGCGCCCCTGCATCCACTACGGAGCACGGCTTGGATCGCCGTGGCCGGGCCCGCTCTCCTGCTGCCCACCCTGGTGTTCGGGCAGACGCTTCCCGCTGGCGCGCCCAGCCCGCTGCCATCGGTGCTCGTCACCGGCAACCCCCTGG